>CAYOJS010000038.1:0-10286 GCA_964404345.1 uncultured Methanosarcinales archaeon | reverse complement strand
ATCTTGGAGGCGAATTTTCAATACCCGATTAACAACACTAGATTAGGTCAGTTCGATATAAAGCTTTCGTTTTTGACACTACTTATGAGTTATAAATTATAGTCACCTTTAACGCCCCCGACTCCAAAATATAGTCTGCCTACGACAGAAATTGATTGGAAATGGAAATTTTACTTTGGATTTTTCAGCTTCGCCGAACGTTGCACTAAAATCCAACCCCTCCAAGCATTCGAAAGAAATGAACAGGAATTCAGTGGTTCAGAAACCTTTGTATAGTTCCACCTCGTAGCATATGTTACAAAATGAAACTAATCATTACAAAAAAGAACCAGTTCATCCAAATAGACCGGCACCTATTTAACAACATAGCAAATGGTATTGTCTTGTCCGGTTTCCTTGAGGTAAAGCCATGAAAAAGAAGCTCAGCAAGTTCGTATATTGGACGCCCAGTCACCTTTGAACAGGGTTACAGAAAATTCAAGAAAACATTCAAAGTATAAATTATCATATTCAAATTATGTCGCTTTGAGCTTTCCACGTGAACTCTTCCAAAGACTATTTAAAGAGTAGCCATTCTTTAATTAATAGATGATCGACATGAGACCACAGAACCTCATCAGAGTTTTTTTTTACTATGTTCTTGTTCTTATTCTTTTAGCATTCGTTGGCGGGATAAGCATTTACACCGATTGGCTTTGGTTTACTGAAATCGGTTTTCAAAAAATATTCACGACCATCTGGAGTACAAGGCTGTTGGCAGGGCTAATTGCGGGCCTTGCGGTGTTTGGCATTGCGTATCTCAACATTTTCATCTGTGAGTGGCTGACCAAGGAAAAGAAGGTCCATAAACGTCTTCGGCCAGAACCGCAGGTGCAGGTCATTGGAAAAGATCGCATCGAGCGCCTCATTAATATTGATGTGCTTATCGAGAAATTCACCATCCTTATTCTGCTCGTTATTGCAATCATGGCAGGGTTTTTTGCAGCAGGACAATGGCAAACAATACTACAATACATTCACCAAACCCCTTTTGGCATCAATGATCCAATTTTCTCAAAAGATGTCAGCTATTACATTTTTTCGTTGCCATTCTTTCAGCTGCTTTTATCCTTAGGGCTCTTGGTGATCATCGTTTCAGTTCTCTCTTCTGCCATACGGCATTATTTCAAAGGTGCAATTTCATTCCAGCGCAGCTCATTGACTTTTGACAGAAGCGCAACAATTCACCTTTCATTGTTGCTCGCGCTTGGATTTGGGCTTGCTGCACTCAAGATTTATTTTGTGCGAATACCAGGACTGCTGTATTCAACCACCGGACCATTGTTTGGCGCGAGCTATACTTCCATTTATGCACAATTACCGTTTTTGAAAATTCTCTTTGTGATTTCAATTCTTGCGTCGCTTGCAATTCTCTTTGGAAGCTTGCTCTCAGAACGAAAAGCACGCACTATTATTGTCTCGGCTTTTATCCTCTACGTCGGTGCTTCTATCATTGGAGGATTTCTCTACCCACTTGCGCTCGAACAGCTTGTGATAAAGCCAAATGAACTAGTCAAAGAAACACCGTTTATAAAACACCACCTTGCTGCGACACAAAAAGCATGGGGTATTGATACGATTGAAGAACGAGATCTTGGAGGAGAAAGCGAGCTCACGTATGAAGACATTCAAAACAATCCATTAACAATCAAAAATGTTCGTTTGTGGGATCGTGAACCGTTGCTGAACACCTTTGGTCAGATTCAAGAAATCAGAACGTATTATGATTTCATTTCTATTGACAACGATCGCTATCAATTAGGTAAAGAATACAGGCAGGTCATGCTTTCTACACGAGAACTAAACGCTGAGTCATTGCCCAGCAAAACGTTCATCAACGAACGACTGACCTTTACGCATGGCATGGGATTAACGCTTGGACCTGTGAACGAAGTAACACGAGAAGGCCTACCGGTGTTGTGGATCAAAGACCTGCCACCAACATCAAGCATTCCCGCATTAAAGATTACACAGCCAGAGATCTATTTTGGCGAGCTCTCAAATGAATACGTCATTGTTAAGACAAAGGCCAAAGAATTTAATTATCCATCAGGAGAAGAAAATATCTTCACCATATACAACGGCACGGGAGGTGTAGTGCTGAACTCAGTGTTGCGCAAAGCCTTGCTTGCTTGGCATTTTAAATCAGCCAAGATTATTTTATCAAATGATATCACTCCTGAAAGTCGCATTTTGTACTTCAGGAACATCTATGACCGCGTGAGAAAAGCCTTGCCATTCTTGCGCTTTGATAGCGATCCATACATAGTCATTGCTGACGGAAGATTAAAATGGGTTTATGACGCATATACCACAAGCAATCGTTATCCCTATTCGCAGCCAATGCGAGGTGGAATGAATTACATGCGAAATTCAGTCAAGGTTGTGATCGATGCATATGATGGAGACCTTCAAGCCTATGTTGCATATCCAAAAGATCCCATCATCCAAACATTCTCAAAAATGTTCCCAGACATATTTAAGGACATACAAGAACTGCCAGCTGAGCTCAAAGGACATATTCGTTATCCACAAGATTTGTTTGCCCATCAGACAGCCCTCTATAGGATATACCACATGGATCAGCCACAAATCTTCTATAACAAGGAAGATCAGTGGGAAATTCCAGCTATTACGGAAAAAGAATCAATCATGCGTCACTTAATCATGAGGCTTCCTGGAGAAAAGAAAGAAGAGTTCATCCTCATGCTCCCTTTTACGCCGCAAGGAAAAAACAATCTTGCAGCATGGGTGGTCGCACGTTCTGATGACAAATACTATGGCAAGCTCATTGTCTATCGTTTCCCAAAACAAAGCTTGGTCTTTGGTCCACAACAGATCATGAACAGAATTAATCAAGACCCTGAGATTTCCCAGCAACTCTCACTCTGGGACCAGGGAGGCTCACAGGTCGTTCGTGGCAATCTGCTTGTTATCCCTATCGAAGAATCACTTATCTATGTGCAACCACTCTACCTCAAAGCAAAAGGCGGAAAAATACCTGAGCTCAAACGAGTGATTGTTGCATACAAAGACAGGATCTCAATGGAAGAGACCTTAGATGAAGCACTCGCAGCCATCTTTGGCAGAGCACCACCTAAACAAGAAGTAAGAAAGGAAAGTGTTGTGGATGAAAAAAATATCATCCGGCAAGCCAAAGAACATTATGATCGAGCTCAACAAGCACTTCGCGATGCAGACTGGGCACGCTATGGAGAAGAAATGCTACTTCTTGGAGAAATTCTTCAGCGAATGGCACGCGAGTGAAAAAGATATAAAGGAATTGTAGTTATTAATGGCAATTTAAACTCCACTTTTTTATGATTAATTTACCATATTTAATGTTTTCCTTCTTTTTCAAAATGAGGCTTATACGATATGTAATTAGCAAGAGCAATCAAAATAATTCCTATAGCAAGGTATAGGATGCCTAGGGGAGTATTAAACTCCATCATCACAACACTCTTAAAGAAATACACCATCAGGATAATGATTATCACTTTTGTCAATACTGCCTTTAGCTCTTCCAATGAATGGAATGTAAGCCATTTGGGATAGAGCAGTTTTCCTTCATCTATAAAATCTATCTTGCTGATAAACAGTTCATATACACCAAGAGCAATTATTATCAGAATTATTCCCAATAAAAACTCGTCAATTGAAGAAATAAGATAAACAATAACCACATTCGGTTCAAGACTTCCTCCTTCTTGATATGAATGAGTGATCTCACTAAACGCTTTAATAGTGCTATGCACACCAAGATAAAATGCGGCCAGTGATGAAATAAGCAATGCAAAAACCACAATGAAGATAACGAAACGGAAACTCCAGATGGCCTTCTCAAATTTATGCTCTATTCTGCCAGCCATGTTTTAACATCAAATAAGGTTCTATAAAAATGTTTGTTTTTTACTTTTAACAAAATAGGCAAGCTTAAAAAGAGTAAGAATTAAAAACTGCTTTGCAACAAAGTGTTCCCATAAACAACCTGATTTCATTCCCACTATGGCTCATCATCAGCGTGATCGCTTTAACGACAGTTATTGGCGTTCTTGCCGGTTTAATCCCAGCCATCCATGCTGCCCGCCTCGACCCGGTAGAAGCATTGGGATACGAATAAGAAAAAATTATCTGAATCACGTATGTTAAACTCAATTGAGAAAACAGCTACTGAGTAAAGAAGTCTTTATTTTAACTGATTAACCGATCCCCTGCTCGAACAGGTTTCCAGGGTAGGTTTGGCAAGGGATCTAATTTTTCTCCATAAAAATCAGCGAAGGGTTCACTCACAGAATTCACATATACAGCAGCGATTTTTACGCTAGCCCCTCTTTTTTCAAATTCTTGCTTAGCATGTTGAAATCCTTTACCAGAAGGCAAGTCATCTTCTAATAATAATATGTTTTGTCCAGAAAGATCTCCTTGAACATCGTAAGCAATTCTTCTTGTATTCCCCTCTCGTTCAATGCTTATGGGCCTCACATCTCTAAAGGGAACGCCGTATTTCTGGCTTAATTTTTCTGCAAGAATTCCTGCGGGGACCAATCCGCCATTCATAGAGGGCACAATCACATCTGGTCTGTAATCACCCATCATTTCTACTAATTTATCAATATCTGTTTCGAATTCTTGCCAAGTTTTGTTTTCTTGCATAGGGTTAAGAGAACATTCATCCATATATAAAGTTTATTAGACCGGCATTTGTTTCTCCACCCAAATCGTCTTCGGCAACTGCGTTAAATTCATATGCTAAATATGATTCAAATCGCCTCGCATTATTTCATTTTAGTGAAATCCTATCTTCAGATAAATATTTAAAGAATCTTAAATTACGGCAGGTGTGATGAAATTTGATTTTGTTGTCTTAGGGGCTGCTGGACAGCAAGGCAGAATAGTTTCAAAAGATTTGCTTCAAGGCAAATATTCTATTTTGTTGTGTGATAAGGAGAAGGTGTATGATACATATTTAACAAAGAACAAAAAATATGTGTCTTCTATCCGAATTGACGTGAGAGATGTTACAAGATTAGTGCGTATAATAGAAAACTCAAAAGCTAATGTAGTTATAAATTGCGTTGAAGCAGATTGGAATCTTCATGTATTAGAAGGGTGTATAAAATCTGGAGTTCATAGTATCGACCTGGGATCTAAAGTAAAAATGACAAAAAAGCAGCTTGGAAAGGATTCTTTGCTGAAGAAAAAAGGTCTTATACATATCACAGGATGTGGTTCTGTTCCAGGTATAGGGAATGTGATACTAAAGCATGCCGCACAAAAGTTTGATAAATTAGATTATGTAAATGTCGGTTATGCATGGAACTCTAACATCAAGAAATTTGTTCTACCTTTTTCTACACAAACATTAATGGAAGAGTTTACAGAACCTGCAGACGTAATGAAAAATGGTGTCTTCATAAAAAAGATACCTCTGAATTCTGTGGAAAACAGAATTGTAAACCTTGTGGGCAAGCAAAAATTATTTCTTGTAAGACATCCAGAGGTCTACACTTTTTATCATTACTTCAAACACAAAGGATTAAAGAATGTAAAATTTTACGCAGGCTTCCCAGAACATTCTTTTAATGTGACGCGTGCGATGATCGAAATAGGGATCGGCAATAAGGATGCTATAGGATTCAACGGTTTCAAAATAATACCTATTGAGTTTTTGGCTACTATATTGAAAGCAATTCCATTCCCGAAGAACTATAAAGAAAAGGAAAATCTCTGGCTGGAAATATGCGGAACCGAGAACGGAAAAAGAAAAACTGTAAAAATGGAGTGTTTGATAAAACCTCTTCGTAGCTGGAAAGAGGCTGGTTCTAATGTCGGAACGGGAATGACTGCGAGTATAATCGCGCAGATGATAAAACAAGGTATTATAAAAGAGATGGGTAGTTTTGCACCTGAGGCGGTAGTACCAACAAAATTCTTTTTCAAAGAATTATCAAACAGAGGTCTTGTAATTTACGAGAATGGCAAAAAGATCATTTAGGGGCCTCATATCTATTTTTTCCTCGGAAATTTGAACTCTTCGCAAAACATTGTTTTGCTCGTCCTCATTACACTAAGAAAATATAACACGGATTTTACGGCTTCGCTACGCTCATATTTGCTAACGCAAACATCGTAAAATCCGTATGTTACTCTCTCATCTCAAACCTCACCCCGGAACCCCTATAATCTTAACTTTGGTCTTGAGCTGGCCTGCTTCTTTGAGGAGTTTTAAGAAAAAGCTGAGGTCAAAATCATGTAGGGTGCTGGGCTTATGAGTTTCAAAGGAACTAATGTCTTCAAACAAAGTTACTTCCTTGATCCCTTTGACTACATCAAGAATCACAAGCTCTCCTTCCTGCATAAAGGCTTCAATGAGTTGTTCGGCATACTGGCAGTGGACAAATTCAACTCCGTTCACCTGAAGTTTGTTAGCCACTTCATGAGCAATAGAGTCTTCTTGAATCAGCTCGTTTCCAAAGACGTAGACGTTCATGCTGGAATAAAGACTGAAAGATTAATATAGTTTTAGGCTTTTCAAGTGTATATGCCGGTTTTTGCCAAAGACTTTGTTCCAAAGCCTATACAAATGCAGAATCATCCAAAAACCATTCTAAGCTTCGGAGCGGAGATGAGCAACACCTTTTGTCTCTATAAAAAAGGGATAGCCTACCCCTCTAAAGTCTTTGGAGATACTGCTCAGCTCGAGGTTTTTGAGGAGTTCAAGAAGGAAATTGAAAAAGTAGTGTCGCAAGAAAAAGTAGAGCTTCTTCTAGCCGATCTTCACCCAGGTTACAACACAGCTCTTTATGCGCAAGAAGTAAGCGCAAAGCACAACCTTCCTCTGGTCAGAGTGCAGCATCATCTCGCCCATATCTACAGCGCTGCTTTAGAGCATCATCTGGCGGATTTTGTGGGGATTGCGTGTGATGGAATGGGATATGGCTCTGATGAAACCATTTGGGGTGGCGAGGTTTTTCTCAATGGCCAGCGCATGGGCCACTTAGAGTCTCATTTACAACTCGGGGGGGATGCCGCAACCGAGGATCCGTTTCGCATGCTTTTTTCCATTCTGTCTACGTTTTTAACAAATGAAGAAATTAAAAGATATGTTCCTCTTGAAGCGAAGGATCTTGAAGTGTTAAAAAAACAATTAGAGGCAAGGTTTAACACACCCATCACGACAAGTTGCGGAAGAGTGCTCGATGCAGCAAGTGTCTTGCTGGGTTTTTCTGAAAAGCGAACCTTTGATGGGAGTCCGGCCATTTTACTGGAGCAGAACAGCACAGAACCGTATGAAATCCCGCCAGTAATAAAAGATAACGTGCTTTTGACAACACCTCTCTTTCAGTTTTTAATTCAAAACATGGATAAGGACAAAAAGAGGTTGGCCGCGAGTGTTCAACTCTATCTGGCAAAAGGCCTGTTTGAAATAGCAAGTTCCTTCAAAAAGCCCATCGTGTTCAGTGGGGGTTGTGCGTACAACAAGATCATGTCTTCTTTCTTAGAGGGTAAGGGTGTCCAGTTAAACCAAGAGATTCCCTGTGGGGATGCTGGAGTTAGTATCGGACAAATAGCCTATTATCTATCAACAAATCCTAGGAACTAGGTTTCCGGTGGGGGCAGGAAGATTTTTCTTTCCAAAGCGGGTTTGAACCGTAACACCCTTTCCGGATTGAACCTCACCAATGATGCTCGCCAAGGAGTTGTACCGTTTCAGCACTTCAAGAACAAGCGGGGCATTTTGAGGGTTTGCAAAGCACACAAAGGCTCCTTCGGAAGCAAGGCTGTACACGTCGATTCCCAGAATTTTCGTGAGGGCACACACTTCAGCCTGCATAGGAATTTTTTCTTCGTGAATGAAAAACATGACATTTTGAGCAAGTTCGTTTAATATCGCGGCAAGTCCTCCACGGGTTATGTCTTTTGCTTGCTTGATCAAGCATTGGATCGCATTAATCTCTTCCCATAGAGGTTTGCTGTCAGTCTCTAGGTTTGTTTCAATGGCAAAGCGGTTGGCAAGGAGGGCAGCGCCGTGCTCTCCAATGCCTCTGGAAACAATAATCTGATCTCCGATTTGAAGAGGTTCGTCCAGGACCTTTTCAGCAACTCCGATTCCGCTCGTATTGATGATGATCTTATCCACACTTCGTTTTTCCATCACCTTCGTGTCTCCGGTTACAATGGGAATGCCTGTTTTCCTGCTCATCTCGCCGATGGTTTGCATGATCTTATACAATTCTTCTTTGGAAAATCCTTCTTCTAAGACTAAGCTAAGGCTGATTCCAATGGGTTTGGCGCCCATCACAGCCAGGTCGTTTACAGTTCCGCAGAAGGCGATCTTTCCGATGTTGCCGCCTCTGAAAAAGAGCGGCGTTACAACGTAGCTATCCGTCGTGAACAATATCTTTTTATCGCCTAAGTGAAAAAGGGCTGAGTCATTGTCGGTGTGTTTCCAGGAAGAACTAGAAGGTAGGTGCTTTTTCAGCTCCTCAATGAGGCGTTGCATTTCAACGCCTCCGGCGCCTTCGCTGATCTTCACCCGATTTACAGCTCGATCGGTTAAGTCAGGGCAGTTTCCGGTTAAGCAGTTGTCTTTCATTCGGCTAGGCTCTTTCCATATTTAAACGCGATTCCACACGCCCCTTCGGTTCCTGAGACCATGCACGCTCCTTGGGGGTTTTCAGGGGTGCACTTTTTTCCAAACAAGGCGCATTGTCTGGGTTCAATAAGGCCGCGTACAATTTCCCCGCAACGACAGTCTTTGTTCTCTTTGCTTACAATGTCTTGAAGCAGGTGTTTGTAGATAATGCGTGCATCCAGTTTAGGATCTTTCGGAGCAAGGCCGCTTTGGGGTAGTGTTCCAAGTCCTCTCCATTCTGAATCCACTACTTTGAGGTATTTGTCAATCAGGTTTCGAGCTTTCATGTTTCCTTCAGGAAATACCACTTCGGGGTATTCATTCACGACCTTAACTTCTTTTTTTTTGATCAGTTCAAGCAAGCGGTGGGTGGCACGCAGCAGTTGTTCGGGTTTGAAGCCGGCAATGACTTGGGGCACGGGGATTTTGAGTTGTTCCCATATGTTGCTTCCTATAATGGTGCTCACATGACCAGGATCAATAAAGCCGTCAATTTTCATCTCAGTTGCTAATAGTTCCATGGCAGGCGGAACAAGTTTGTGCGCGCAAAAAACAGGAATTCCTTTTTCAAGCAGGGTTGCTGTCATGGGAGTCGTCGTTTCAAATCCTACGGCAAAAAACACGCGGTCCTTTTCCTCTAGTAATTGGTCTACACTATAGATCGTTTTAAGATCCGCTCCTAATCCCTCTGCATCTCGTAGGCTCATCTTGGTTCCGGGGACATTCACCATGTCTCCATACGTTGCGATTTTAACACCTTTAAGAGCTAGTTCAATCACGCAGTCAATGTCGTATTGGCTGGTCACGCAGACAGGGCAGCCAGGTCCTGAGATCAGTTTGATGTTGGAAGGTAAGATGTCTCGTATGCCATATTGCATGATGGTGTTGGTGTGGCCTCCGCACACCTCCATGATGCGCACCTCTCCCATGCTGCCTGCAAGTTCTTGGATGGCTTTAACGTAATTCATTTTCAAGTCCTCCTGCTTCAGCTAGAAGGCGGTAGGTTTCGCGCGCTGTTTTTTCATCGATGCGTTGAATCGCAAATCCTACATGAATTAAGACCCAATCTCCGAGTTGAGGGTTTTCAAGCAGTGACAAATCTGCTTCTCGATTGAGGCCATCAAAATTAATGGTTCCACGGGTGCCTTGAATTGCGATAACCTTTCCGGGGACTGAAAGGCACATTTCACTTAACCTCGACGCGTTTCAAAAGAATGTCCCCTCCTTCCATAAGCTTGGGGGTTAAGGTTTCACATTGAGGGCAGGACCACATCATGTGGTCGTGACCGCGCGCAAGAATAGTCGGCTTTCCTTTATATCCACAGGCACACGCAACTAGGGCTGTTTTTGGGGTTAAAATGACAGGGTAAGGGCTCATGGCTTCCAAGGTGGGTTTTAGGTCTTCGAGAGGTACATGGGCAAGTTCACCCACTTCAATGTGCAAGGCCGTAACGTCTTGATACTTTTTGGCTTCTTCAAGAATCTGATTGACAAAGATGGTTTCGTGCATGTCCCCCTCAATAGATAGCAATCCTTCTCCCCATTTAAAGTTTGTGGGTACTGTCAAGTTAAGTGTCAAAGTTTAAATCTCTAATTCTCGGAAAATAGG
>CAYOJS010000037.1:0-10287 GCA_964404345.1 uncultured Methanosarcinales archaeon | reverse complement strand
TGTTGAATGTGTTGGGGAAGCGCACACGGGATGCGTATGCTCAGTGGCCCATGGGTACAGAAGGATTTATCACAACTAAGGATTCTGAAAAAGCAATTAAAGTGTTGCAGTCCTATGGTTTGGAAGCCAAAAAGGTGGGGGTGGTGGAAAAAGCAACCGATCGCAAAGGCGTTGTCTTCCAGGCCTTCAATGGGGAAGAAGTGTATTTTTCTGGGAATTAGCGCTCTCGTATAACAGCGACCAAGCTACTACCAAAGGGAAGAGGCAATCCCCAACTCACCCATGTATTCTCAAGGTAAAGCCACCACGTGATCAAGGTGTTGAACGGTTCAGGCAGTAAGAACGCCTCAATGTCGGAGGCTTCTTTTTTGGATGCTTTGTTTTGAAAGACATAGCGAGTGATCCATCGTAAGAATTGGAGTTTACTGCCTACTTTGGGGAAGAAGGATACGAAGTTCCAGTAGAAGATCCGCTTGTTTCTAAAGATAAGACCTGTTTTCTGATCGAACTCTTTTTTGGAGTATCTTCGGTAGTGGTGGTTGAGTTCATCGTGTCGGTTCCATAGACACATAAAGGCCGGAACAAGAACGATAGCAACGCTTCCTTTTCGTAAGAGTTTTTGTATGGTCTTCAACGCCCCCTCATCATCTTTGAGGTGTTCGATGACATCCAGGCAGAGGATGACATCAAAGCTTTCTGGTTTGAGTTGGGGGTTGTACAGGTCTCCTTTTACTAATTTGACCCGTTTGTTTCTCTTGTTTTTGAGCATGACAGGAGAAGCATCCAGTCCCGTAAAGCTGCCTTTCAAGTGTTGACTTAAGTAACTCAGCACATTACCCGTTCCGCAGCCAAGATCCAGTACATTCACAGCTTTGCTTCCAAAATGGGATCGGATGAGTCTCAGAACAAGGTCTTTTCGGGCCACAAAGTAGAATAGCTTATTTTCATAGTTTTGGTAGACCTTTTCGTATTCTTTCTGCATGCGGGTCACGAAATTTGGTTTGGAAAAGGGCTTGATAAAGCTTGTGAAAAGGTTTATAAAGAATGCTCTATTAGTGAGAAATAAGATGGATTTCACGGCAATCATCAGGAAAGGAGAAAAACAATTTGTAGCCTTGTGTCCAGAAGTGGACGTAGTAAGTCAGGGTTTGACAGTAGAAGAAGCGTTGGAAAACCTGAAAGAAGCGGTCGAGTTATATATAGAAGAAATGGGTTTGCCCAAGGAGTTTGAAGGCAAGGAAGCGATCATCACCCGATTTGCTGTGACGAGTCATGCACAAGCTTCCTAGAGTATCCGGTCAAGAAGTGGTTAAAATTCTATCAAAAGTAGGTTTTTCTCTTGCTCGTCAGAAAGGAAGTCACATGATCCTTACAAAGCAGACCTTGGAAGGTAAGAAGGCAGTAGTGGTTCCGAATCATAAAAAAATAGATAAAGGAACTTTATTGGAGATCATTCGGCAAGCAGGGTTAAAACGGGAAGATTTCTTGAGGTTAGTATAATGGTCAACTTCAAGCCCATGCAGGATCACTTAATGGGGTGTACTTGGAAGTTAATCGAAAAATACGGTGTAAAAGATCCTTTTATAGATATAGGTGGGGGAAGTGGTTGGCTCAGTTTGTTCTTGGCAGAGAAGGGTTGGCAAGGCGCATTGGTGGATTCTTCCAGGAGTGCGTATGCCTTGGCTTGTTGTATATTAGAGGGCACTCCGGTCAAGGTCTTGTTGGGGGATGTTTCCGGTGTCGATAAAAAGTTCAGCACTGTTTTGTTGTTTGATGTAATCGAGCACGTGAAGAACGACACTAATTTGGTGAGGCAGGCACGTGATCTTTTAGTTCCAGGAGGTCATTTGGTAATCAGTGTTCCTTCGCACCCATCTGAGTGGAGAAACGATGATTACAATTATGGTCATTTTCGTCGGTATGAACCTAAGAAGTTGAAGGTTTCATTGGAAAAATTGGGGTTTAAAGTGTTAGAAATGCAGGATTATACGTTCCCTTTTTTCTGGTTGATGCGTCGTCTTTATACACCCTTTGTGAAAAAATCAAAGGGGGGTATAGCGGAGCATACCAGTTCCAGCTATCAAAATCCGCTTTTCACTTTCTTTAATAAAGTGTTGGGCTGGAAGGGGATATGGCTTCCGTTGAATATCTTACAGGATCTGTTCAGGCACAAATACTGGGGTTGTCAGTTGTTGGTGATTGCAAAAAAGAATGATTAGTACTCCAAAAACCCATTCTTCACACATTTACTGCAAAGTAATTTACTATCAGGTTTCATCTGTCGGCTCGCAATCTGCCGCGCTTTCTGATAGGTCTTGTTGTTCCATACTTTCATAAATCCGCCATCGAGGAAGGCATTGCCAAAGTCGTCTTTTTGGTCATACACGCCACAACACGGACTCACCGAACCATCAGAATTAATACTTGCCTGCGTCCATAAGAACAAGCAGCTCTTCAGTTTGTATTTTTTCTTTTTAGTCTTATTCTTCAGGTCAAAGCGGCTATATTTCTCGTTTTTAGGAAGCCAGTTTTCTACGTTTTGAAATTTTTGTTCGTCAGTCATTTTCAATAATTCGCCCATGTCGGGATAGATGGGTCGGAAGTAGATCTCATTGATTTCAAGCTCTTGGGCCATTTTCTTGGCTTTTTCGATCTCATGTTCATTGTGTCGCATGACAAGGAATTGCCAATGGATCTTGGGGTGCTTGCTTTTCAACTCTTTCTTGGCTTGTACGAGCATTCGGACGTTGCGAATGACACGGTCAAAGTTGCCTCTTCTACGGTATTTTTCGTAAGATTCTTGGGAAGTGCCATCAAGAGATAGTGTGAGTTGTTCAAGTCCGCTTTCGACGAGTTTCTTCGCCATGGTTTCGTTCAAAATGTTGAAGTTGCTGCTAAGTGTAGTTCGTATGTTTTTCTTCTGCGCATATTCGATCATTTCAAACAAGGCCGGGTTCAAAAAGGGTTCTCCCCAGTTGTACAGGTCAATTTCGAATAGGTAATCAGCCACTTCATCCACGAGGTGCTTGTAGTGCGTTAAGTCCATCAGGGTCTTATTGCGCGTCGGTTTCAACTGTCCTGTCGGACAGAGGGGGCAGCGCAGATTGCACATATTGGCAGGGTCTATAATCAGTCGGATCGGATAGGTTTTAACAATGGGGTTTCGTAAGAATTTGTATTGGAAGCCAGCTAACATCAAGTTGAGGAACTTTTTAGGAGTAAGGTGCGGATTCGTAAAGAACGTCCTAAAAATCTTTTTGATGAAGCTATAGTCGATTGCCATGGTTAATGAGTTAAATTCGCAAGAACGTGGGCTCCTTCCCGAAGGTGTTCTTTGAGTTCATAGGCTGTTTTGACGGATAAAAAGGTGCGGATGATCCAGCTGGGGCGCAGGTAAAAGGCTCTGTTGGCTTTCCGTTGCAAAGCGTAAATTTCTTCATTGGTAATCTCAGTTCCTTTTTCTTTCCAGATAGGTTTGGCCATGCTGCTGACTTTATACCGTTCAGGGTCAACGATGCCTTTACTGAGCATGTCTTTTCGGAAGGTGCTGCCAAATCTGGGCGTTGCAATATTGAAGCTCGCGTAATCCAGGCCGATGCGGGTGCTGAATTGAATCGTATTCTCAACAGATTCTCGGCTTTCTCCCGGCAACCCGAGAACAAACGTCCCAACGACGCGTAGGCCTACTTTTTTGGCGAGTGCAATAGCCGAGAGCATTTGTTTGATTTTCGTATTTTTCTTATAAGCAATGAGCATTTCTTCATTGGAACTTTCAATGCCGAACATGAGTGTATGGCAGCCTGCTTCTTTCATTTTTTTCAGTAAGGGTTCATCTACAACATCAACCCGAGTAAAGACAGTCCAGCTTAAATCCAGTTTGTCTTTAAGGATGTGGTCTAATAGTTGATACGTGCGGGGTTTGTTGACACCAAAGGTTTGGTCTCTAAAGTGGAATTCGTGGATGCCTTCTTTGACAACAAGCTTGATCTCTTTTATAACTGTATCAATGTCTCGTAGCTTAAATCCGACGGTGCTCATGGGGCAAAACGTGCAGGTAAAGGGACAGCCAAAGTCGGTCAACATGGTAGAACAAGCCCCGCGCCGAGAGAATGGAAATCGGTATTCATGCAGGGGAAACAAGTCCCATCGGGCGACGGGCATGTCAAAGGCTCCATAGCCGTGTTTTTCAATGCCAGCAATGATCTGACCTTCTTTTGTTTTATAGATCACGTTTTCAATGGTTTTTCCGCGAGGTCCTTTGAGGTAGTTCAATAAATCAGGTGTGCTGAAGTCTTGGTACGTCGCGTCCAAAAAAGGGTGCAGCGCAAAGGCCTTTTCGCGGATTTCTCGGTAAATGTCACCGCAGCCAATGAATCGGGTTTTAGGGAGTTTTTCTTTGAGGTTCGTCAAAAAGGCTGTATCTTCATCATAGGAAGGGCTGCTGATGATAAAGATCAACGTGTCGGGTTTCCATTCAATAATCTCGCGTTGGCATTCTTCTGGGCTTTGGTGGGTGACAATGGCATCCATCACTTTCAATTCAAAGTGCGGCGCCAGCCATCCAGTTTGATAGGCCAAGTCAAAAGGGTGCCAGTAATAGCCGCTTTTAGAGACCGAGCTACAGTAGTAGTCCCGAAGATAGTTCTTGGTTCCAGGAGGGTTGAGTAGCAGAATTCGTTTCTTCCCCATCCTCGGGAAGAGAGATGATGGATTTATAAAGATATAGGTTAAAGGAAAAGGCTTAAAAAAGGGGGTTAGAAGGTTTTACCGCGCAATAATAATCTGTTTGGCCATATGAATAAAGTCTCGAAAGATCCTTAATTTACTAGAACCTTCTCTTGTTCGATACACGATGTTGTAAACTCGGTACTTTAAGCGTCTAGAAACAATTCTTTTCGCAATCTGCGTAATAAATTCAAAGCCATCGGCAATCGTTGGAATATCAAGTTTATGGACGCAGTCTTTGCGTAGCACCATCTGTCCGCAGGTAACGTCCAATATTCCTCGGGGGAAGTTTACGATCCGAAACAGCAAAACCAAAAAGAAGTTTCCGATCAATCGTAATCTGGGCATTCCATTGCCAGGTGTGAATCGATTGCCAAACACCACGTCTAGGTTATTGTCGAGCAGCAATTGAAGCATGGGGGAGAACTCTTTGGGGTGGTACGTCCGATCGGCATCGATATAGCCAAAATAAGGTGTTTTCACGTTTTGGCTTCCGGCCTTCAAGGCCGCTCCGTACCCCTTGTTTTTCGGATAAGAGATAACGGATAAGTTTCTGTATTTTTTCTGCAGTTTTTTTAGAATGTCAAAGGTCTTATCGGTGCTGCCGTCATTGACGACGAGAATCTTGGCCGTTGGAAGGAACTTGTTGACTTCTTCAGCCATGGCCGTAACGCCCTTTTCTTCATTATAAACAGGCACCACCACCGTGAAGTTAGAATAATCCATTAGCCTTTCGGACTATAAGGGGTTTTAAAAAGCTTTCTAGTGGTTTAAGAGTTGGGAGGTGATAAAATCTACAATGGTTTTTTTCACTTGAGCGTATTGTTCAGGCTTGGCATAGTCATGATTGGCCTCAGCTACGGTTTGAACAGGTGTATGTAAGATGTTGGATAAGGCTTGGCTTTGGGAGATGGGAACAACAGTGTCTTGATCGCCATGAACAATAAGAGTTGGGCAATGGATGTTTTTGGCTTCCTCTAGAGTATGATACGTTTGAAGGTCTTCCCAGAAGGTATAATTCAGGTCGAACTTTTCTCCACAGTCATCATAATGCAGGATGCCTTCTTTTTTCCATTGCTCGATTCGTTGAGGGTTAAGTCGGTTTTTCCAGAAAAGAATGGGATCAACGACAGAGGATTTGAGGGCAAGGGCTTGAATCAAAGGATCGCGGGCAGCCGCAAGCAGACTGAGCAGCCCCCCAAAGCTTGACCCAATCAAACCAATTTTATAGTTGCCTTGGGTTCGAGCATATTGAATAACGGCTTGGAGGCTGGCAAGGGTTTTGGTAAGGGTGGTTTCTTCGAATTGCCCATCGCTTTCGCCGCGACCATAATAGTCATACCGTAGAGTGCCAATGCTTCGGGTGTTGAGTTCTTCTTGTAGTTCTTGGTAGATTTTGCTTTCTTTGGTGGAAGTAAATCCGTGGCTGGTAATGACAAGGGCTGATGCTTGGTTGGGTATAGAGAGAATGCCGCAAACACGGTTTCCAACAGTATCTTTAAAGTAGACTTTTTGCATGGTTTAACCTTTGAAAAGTTTCCAACAATACAATCGCCACAAATGCTTCACATAATTCCAGTATTCATTGGCATTTAGCTTGCTCTGTCCGACTTCTCGGTTTCTAAACACATAGGCAATTTCCAATGCTTTATCATAGTGCCCTTTGACTAAGATCTCAAGTAAAATCTTGTACCCAATAGGTTTTAATTCCACTCCTTTTATAACGCTTTTTCGAAAGAAGAAAAATCCGCTCATGATGTCTTTCACAGGGGTCAATGGCCGAGCAAGCAATCGCCCTCCCCAGCTAGTCATTTTTCGAACAAAGGGCCATTCTTCCACAGCCCCTCCTTTCACCAGTCGGCTTCCAACAACGAGTTCAGCTTTTTTCGCAAGAATGGGTTTGATCAGTTCAGGAAGTTTATTAGGGGGATGGCTTTGGTCGGCATCCATCACACCGATCACGTCAGCCCTAGCCTCATGAAAGCCGCGGATCACGGCCGTCGCCAATCCTCGTTCTCCAATGCGTCGTATGACGCGTACGTTTTTGAACGCCCCGGCGATCTTCCAGGTTCCATCTGGGCTATTATCATCCACAACAATGAGTTCGTGAGCAATGCCTTTCAGGCTCTTTTCAATCTCAGGGATCAATATCTGTACATTGTCGGCTTCATTATAGGTGGGGATGACGAGGCTGAGTTGAATTTTTGACATAGTATATCAAACAGCTTATGGCTTTTAAAGGTGATGGATTTGCAAAGGGTTAAATAGGTATTTGTATGTCTGGGGGTTTATGAAAAAAGGGAAAGTCTTGGTTTGCCCGCAATGTGGAAGCCTTAATGTAAAAAGCACCTTACTCTTAGGCCAACAAGAGGGTGCAGTTCCGTTGGCAATGAGATTCAGGGAGGGATTTGTCTCAAGGGATCACCCAGATGTAATGGTGTGTAAGGCTTGCGAGTATTATGGGGTATGCTTGGAAATATCGATGAGAGAGATAAAAAATTTTAGGATGAAATTAAAGCAAAAGAAGGAAAGCAAACAGAACGGATTCAAGGCCGAAAGCAGTGGCTGGGCATCTAAGATGCTTTTTTTGTATTTGATCGTTGTTCTTGCTTTGATGTGGGCCTTGACGCAGGCTGGTTGGAAATGGTTTGTTATGATTGTTTTGGTGTTTTGTTTTGTGTTTAAGTATCCGTATGAGTTATGGGGTTGGAGAAAAGATCGCCGATAAAATATTTATTCAAATAGTTGTTGGATTTCTTGGAAGGAATCAACGAGATAATCAGGTCTTTCCGCTCGGAGTCGTTCGGTGGATTGCCAGCCTCCAGTCAAAGCAATGCTGACAAAGCCGTTTTCTTGGGCCGTTCGAATGTCTAGGATCATGTCTCCGATCAGGGCAACGCGGCTTGGATCGGTGATGCCCAGTGCTTGAATGGCATGGTCAGCTCTTTTATGTCCTTTGGTGCCGTCATTGTGGAGGCCGTCTTCGCCAATGACAGCATCAAAGAGCGGATGAACGCCTAGAAGAGTAAGTTCTCGGGTGAGGTCTTCAATGTTTCGGCTGCTGAGGACAGCCAGTTTGAGTTTTTTTTCTTTGAGGGAGGCAAGAGCTTCCGGAGCGTTTGCTCGAAGTCGAAGTCTTTTTTGAGATAGTGCTCGGTAGACGCGTTGGTATTCGACTTGGTGGGTGTGCACGTCAATCGCCCCTCGAACGCCAATGTCATAGTAGAATTCTTGCCAGGGGGTTCGAAAGGTGTCTCGGAATCGTTCCAAAGTAATCGCAGGAGTTCTATAAACAGTCGTGAGCATGTGGTTGACGGCTTGGACGGCGATTTCTGCATCATCCACAAGAGTGCCATTGAAGTCGATGAGGGTGTAAGCAATGTTTTTCATCAAAGCTTGGGTAAGCCGGGGATTTATAAATGAGATCGTTCAGTTGTGGGGTTTCACAGTAAACAGCACCGCAATGGTTTTGCCTTCTACAGTTGCAGCTTGGAGGGGGGTAAGATTGAAGCTCTCGAAGTTTTTTGGCCGTACTAACAGCATGTCAAATTGGGGGGCATTGGAATCAGAAACATCCAGTCGCGTATGGATCTTTTGGGTTTCAACACCATTTTCTTTTAGATAATCGCCATATTCAGGACTGGTTTGGAGGCAGCTGTACGTCGTTTCAAGATATTGGCCTTGGGTGAAGTTTTGCCAGAGTCCGGCGCATAAAGCCCGGTTTTGCACGCTTTGAGCGTCTTCAAACAGGTAAGCAACATGGTACTGTTGGAGGAGTTCATTGACTTTAAGGAGGTTCTTTCCATAGAGCATGACGGCTGCATCGGCGTCACGTTGGTTTTGGTTGGCATAGGGGTTGGCGTGGGTTCTTCGTAAACTCACCACTTTGTTTCCAGTAATACTATGATAAGCAAAGGCAGTTTCGTCGTGACTAGTGAGTGTCGCTTTACCAGGATCAGTATTTTGAGCAGCCCAGCTTCCAAATTGGAGTAGGGTTTGCAGGTAGGGGCTTTGTTCTTTTCCGATTTGAGTGGTGGCGTCTTGGCTAAAGCTGTGGTAGACAGTATAGGTTCGAAGGTAGATGAAAAGTAGGAGTACAAGGAAGATCCCATACGTAGCGAGTTTTTGTTTGGAAAACCTGTTCAATAAATATTCAGCGCCATAGAAGGGGAAGAGCAGGGCGGGGATGGTTAAAAATACACCGAAGCGATAGTAACCAAAGCTGGTTCCAAGGAGGGGTTGGGTAATCCAGGGGTGCATCAGTCCTAAAAGGCCTATGCTCCAAAACGTCCAGGTAGGGTTCCATTTTTTTTGTTTAAATGTATAATAGACACCAACGAGGGCAAGAAGCGTTGCTAAAGTAGAAGTGATGTTTTCAAAGTTTAGAACGGTGTGATAGAGATTACTCCATATAAACCCAAATGTAAGCTGGCTAAGGCCTTGTCCGCTGTATTCTTGCCAGGGGTTAAGTGTTTTGCCATGATACACAAAAACCGGTGCCCACCAATAGAGCATCGCAAGGGCAATACCAATCAAGAAGATGGGGGCGTAGCGCTTGATTTGGGTCACCAGTTCAGACCAAAAGGGTTTTTTGACAATCTTGAGTTTGCTTTTTTCGAGGTGAATAAAAGAGTGTCCCAAATCCAAAACAAATCGCACAGCATACCACGCACTCACTCCCATGAAGAGGGTGGCGTGTTGTAAACCCATAAGGCCGTACACAACTCCAGCCCATACGCGATTACGAGTTTTTTCCCAGTGCAGTGAAGTCAGGGCAAGCAAGGGTAACATAACATAGACTGTAATCATGCTCGGGCCTAAGTTGGGGATCATGATTCCCATCCAAAAAATACTGAACACGACGCTCAGCCATTTATTAGAGAACACTTTTTTCCCGAGTTGATAAGAAAGGATCCCGGCAAGAACTAAAGTAAGGAGGGGAAACAAAAGAAGAGTCACAGTCAGAGGATTTGAAAACCAAGCGAGGATGGCAATCACTAAGTGAGTAAGCCAGGGGTAGTGTTCATATTCACCAAGGTAATGGCTGCTCTCAAAGACGCTTCCACCATTGGATAAGTGAAGGACATGGCCGTAGTGAAAGTATTGGTCTCCGCCGTAGAGGGGGGAAGGAAGTTGGTGCAGTTCAGAAAGGTAGCTATATTGCAATCCTAGAAAGAAGATCAACCCCAAAATGAAAATCAGGTCTTGGGGGCGTTTGAAGTACTGGGGGGGAAGTTGTATGGTTTCAGCTTTTGTTTTTGTTACACAAAAATTTCGTTGGTTTAAAGCCCTGTGCTTTAGAACGAAATTTTTGGTTCCAAAAATACGCCTTTCAGAGTGAGGAGTGTAAAGCTGTGGGCTTTGGTCTGTGGATAGTTTCGAGCGGCGTATTTTTGTTACCATTTGACTTTCCAGACGATGATGCGATCCCCGCCAATGGTATTTTTGTCGGAGAATTTCTCAAAGTGTTGGGTATAGCGTCCATCTAAGTAGAAGAGTTTGGTAAAGAGGGATTGGCGGAAGACAGGGTCAAGGACCAGTACGCGATAACCGCCGACCGTG
>CAYOJS010000036.1:1537-10478 GCA_964404345.1 uncultured Methanosarcinales archaeon | reverse complement strand
CCGACTTGACTTTACCCTACTGAATCTACTTGAGGATCTCGCCGGTCTTCAGGCTCCAAAGCAATAAGTCCATTTCATCCACACCAATCTTTATCGTTTCGCAGAAATCCTTCATTTTCTCCTCGATCTCAAGGTACTTCTGCCTGTTCGCAGGCCTTTTAGCTTCCGTTATAACCCCCAACTCGCAAAGACTGTTTAAGATGTGTTTGTCCAAAATGCAATAGCCTTTGTAGCCAATGTTGCGTAAAAAGTGGCTGGCTTCTTTATACCCGATTCCTTTAATCCTAGGGTTATGGGCAAAAAAGTCTCGTCGTTCATGGGGGTCAGAAAAGGACTGCAATAATGTGCGTAATTCAAAGCCATGTTCTTTCTCCAAATAGCTTCGCGTGTGGTAAATATAGGCAGGTCTTAAATTGATAAAGCGATAAATACCGACGAGTTTTTTCTTCATTGGGGGGGGTTTGGCTGTCAGCAGAACAGGTCTTAAAGCGTTTACGCAAGTAGCGCTCATCTTGCTGCTGGTATTGGCAGCGAGAATGCAGAAGACCAGTTCTTCAAAAAGCCGAGCGTCACCTTTTTCAAAGGCCTGTCTAAATTCACTCAGTCGTTCCCGGATGGCCTCTTTTTTTTGGAGGTAAGAATGGTGCAAACTTCGTCGAGTAAGCGTCATGATAAGGGCAGCTCGGAAATGTTTATATAGTTTGCCTGACTTCGGCCGGTATGCCTTCCTTACAGTCGGACGCCAGCATCAAGCAATTGCAGGCCTTTGCCAAAGAAGTGTATGGATTGCCGAATGATCGGTGTTATGAGTTCTCGGATATATTGGGTAATATGCAGCGTTTTGCCATGCGGGGGTTGAAGGGAATTCGTCAGGGGGACATTGAAAAGACAAAGAAGAACTTGATTGTCTCGTTTAGTTGGTTTATGGCAATGATGAATCGCCTGCATATTGATGTAGAAGAGGCTGTTTGGCAGCGTTTTCCCTATGCGTGTTCCTATTGTGCTGCTTGCCCGTGCACATGTAAGGCGGACCAAATGGGTTCTCGAGAAACCCCCCCAATTTCAGAGGCGCGCAGGCCTCACAGCTTAGCGGAGTTTCAGCGGATGTTCAATGAGATTTATCCGTCAGGTTCGAGGTTGTTGGCCATGGTGGCCGTTCACTTAGCAGAGGAGGTCGGAGAATTTTCAGAGGCGTTGATGGCTTGGAGGGGCACCCATAAAGAAGGGGATTTCGATCGCGTTTCAATAGAGGGAGCAGATTATTTCTCGTGTGTTCTAACGCTTTTCAACACCCTAAAGATTAGTATGGCGCAGGAGTTGGCTAAGTTGTTTTACAATAATTGTCATGTCTGTCACGGTGCTCCATGTACGTGTAGTTATGATTTTGTGAAGGAGTTTAAATTCTAGTTTAGTCGTTCATAAATTTTATAAAAGGTTCTCATTATCTCGAAGGCATGGGTCCTGACACGGCATTGTATCTTTTGGATTGTTACAAGAAGGAGTTCGAGGCTAAAGTGCTTTCGGTCAAAGAGGGTAAGTTTGTTGTATTGGACAAAACTGCTTTCTACCCAACGGGGGGTGGCCAGCCGAACGACACAGGCGTTCTCACTCGTAAGTCTGACAATAAAGAATTCCTGGTTGTTTTCGTGGGTAAATTTGATGGCACGATCAGTCATGAAGTTCAAAATGGCGAAGACTTAAAGGAAGGTGACGAAGTAACAGGGAAAATCAATTGGGATCGTCGGTATAAGCACATGCGTTTTCATACAGCCATGCACTTGGTGGCAGTCATCTTCAACAAGGAAACAGGTGCCGTAACCACGGGGAATCAGATTGCTGAGGATAAGTCTCGTGTTGACATTAAATTGGAAAACTTTGATCGGGAGAAAATTCAGAGTTTAATTCCGAAGATCAATGCTCTCATCGCAGAGGGTCGTCCAGTAAAGCTCTCATACGTTCCTCGAGAAGAAGCAGAAAAAAAATTAGAGGCCTTTAACTTTATGGAGATTGGTTTTGACCCGAACATCAAGGATATTCGTATTGTGGACGTGGAAGGCTTTAATGCGCAAGCCTGTGGGGGTACGCATATTGCCAACACAAAGGAGATTGGTCAAATTCAGATCGTAAAGATGGAGAATAAAGGGAAGGATAATAGAAGGATTTATTTTGAGTTGGTTTCTTAGATTTTTAAGCTTAAAACAGGTTAAGTCAAGGTTTAACGGCTAGTTAAGCTAAAACTTAAGTAAACATTAAAATAGAAAGATATATAAATAAGTAAATCAATATACACTTTACACCACCAGAAAGGGTGAATACACATGATATCCGTCGAGCAACTACAACGAACCAACACGCTTTCCAAAGAGCTCAAAGCCTTTGGGTTTGCGAATAACAGCGAACAGGCGTATAACATGGCGGAACAATTGTGCGAGGGTCCAAGAGTGCGCAGCGGAGGCGAACCAAAGCCCGCAGCAGATTCAGCTATTTCAAAGATGGCTGAATTTGACCGAACGCGGGTCCAAGTAAACAAAAAACTCTTGGACTTTACCGAACAATTGAACAGCTTAAGCGAGAAAGTGGAAGTACTGAACAAAGCCTTAAAGTTGGTTGAGATGAACCAGATAAGCTTTGACAAACAAGTATCAGTACTTTTGCAAGGACAGGGCGGTCAACGTAAAGTTGAAACTCCCAGAGAAACCGTTGCTCCGGTGGTGACCCCGAATACTTCCGAAAGGAAGACACTGGATAAACCCATTGACCGCAATGGCATAGCGCCAGCCGACGTAAAAATTGAAAACTTTTTTTACGCTGGTAGACGTTAAGCCAAAACGAAAAAGAAAAGTCGTGGGCTTGTGAGCTCCCGTGAACACAAAGACCAGCCTACCCATTTGAATATTGGGGGGTTGTTTGTTTGAATCCGGAGATCCAAACTCCAACATACGAAAGTATGTTGTTTTGATTTAACGCTTAGGGTTTTCCTATCCACGGATAGGTCCTGGCCCTTGTTGCGTAGACGAGGAACACAAGCTTACGATCGGGTTTTTCCTTTTTTTCTTTTTTTAATAAAAAATTAATAGAAACCCATATAAAGAAGTTACCATTCTGGAATAGGTATTTGGGGGTGTATGATTTTTGGAACCAAAGAGGGTAATGACGAATTTCTCTGCTGAAGAAGAAGAATCTATTAGGGAATTTCTTTTTACAAACCCTCATGGGGATACAAGTCTGGTCTATCCGCAACCGTTAGTGGCAGGAGAAGAGCTCGCGCCGTTGATGTCTGCTGTCTCTAGGACGCATATGCCTACACAAGATAGGGTTTTGCAGTTCTTGGATAGAGAAAAAGCAGAACAGACAAGGGCCTTTTTCCAGTATATTCAACCGCTAGTAGAAGTTTTTAGGCTTTCCAATGGAACGCTGAGGGTCTCCCGCAGAACAGGGAATTTCAACAGAGAGTGGGTTTTAGCACATGGACATGGGTCCATTAAAGAAGGGACCAATCTATTCGGTCATGCTGAAAATATATCGGACATCACTGGAAAGAGAATCACAGGACATCCTCTAAACCACCCCCAAGTTAAGTCAACAAGATACATCTCGTATGGGAAAGTGTTGGAAATGAGTTTGGAAGATGAAGACGTCCTTTCCCTTCCAAATGCAGAAGAAGCAGTTGAATACGTACGTTGGATGAATCAACGGTATCTAGATACCTCTGCAAGGCTTAGAGACTTGGTGTATGATCACCCAGACACAAGAGAAGTAGTGGCTTTCCTAAGAAGGTCGGAAAATGTCGAAATAGAAGTACAAAAGGCATTAGCTAGAAAAAGAATGTTAGATGAAGGGTATGTGGCGAGTGAAAAAGATAGAGAGGAAGAACGAAGAAGGGTATTAGAAGGTTTGCAAGATGAAAATGTAAGAAGAGATGTCGGAAAGTTTGTTTTGGATTATTCAAGAGTCTATCTTGTCGCGGCTACACGCACTTCTGACATTTTTTCAGTCGATGCTCGTACGTTAGAAGAGATCATTACCGATATGATATCCAGTCCCCGCTTAGAAGACAAAAAGAGAGGACAAGAATTATGGGATGAGGCAAAAAAAATAGCGCCGGTTTTATTGGGGGAGAAAAGTCATGTAAAAATAGATCAATGGAAAGTTCACAATGAAAAGGAATTACGCGCTTATATGGGGGAGCGTTTTGGTCATATTAGTCTGCAGAATCATGGAAAAGATCGGGTGCGAATGCTAACCCCGCGAGATATTGAGATGTATACAGATCGGTTTAATGCAGCCTTAGTCGTGTTTCCATATGTGGACGCAGCTGTGGAAGATGTAATGGGGGCATTGTCTGAGGGGGATATTCGAGAGGTCTTAACAAAGGCGCATGAGCACCGAGAGGATCATAACGTTTTGCATCCTGCCATTAGCCATGGGGGTTTGATGTTTGAGCCCGTCATGGCTTATCATGCATATCGCGATATCTTCCGCCATCGACGAGGTTCTCGCTCCGTACAGTTATTGACGACTCGATTAGGTTTCGAGATTCCAGCCATTTTTGACAGTTTTGGTTTGCGAGAAGAGTACTTGGAAGATATGGAACGTTGTAAGGGGGTGTACGAAAAGGCGAGGGAATTCAGTCCTCACGTAGCGGAAAAACTCGTGCCATTCGGAGCAAATTGTCGCTCCTTGCATTCTTGGCAACCAAACCAGGTAGGGTATATAGCTCGATTGCGGGGGGACATCGGTAAGGGTAATCGTACATATGTTGAAATGGCTAGAGAGATGGTTGCCGCTTTCAGAGGGGTTATGCCTATAACAGGCGAATTCTTGAGAGTAGGAGATCAAGATTACCCCCCTCATTTATGGACAAAGGGGTTTAGTTGGTATGATGCGGAGAGAAGGGGGAAAGAATGAAAGTTGAGGTCATTAAAAAAATACTTTTAGATGAACTTGTTGCTCAAGTTAGAAGAGTACCTTTAATGCAGCGTGCAGGGGATGGTTCGGAAATTCGTGTGTATCAAAATGCTTCTATATTTTTACGAAGAACAGATCCTAGAGAGGTAAACCCTACTTCTTTTTATCTAGTGAGGGGGAATTTACAATTTCAGCGAAATTTAAGAGCAACCTTAATGGAGCAAGGTATTGATACCCTACAGTTAGAAGGTGCTTTAGAAATTAGAGTCGATGATGCTGATCAAGTGTGGGCATTGATGCCTCCTGTGGTTGAAGTAACGTCACGAAAAGTTCGCTACATCCCAGCTGCAGGAGAGATAGATTATGAAAAGACCCAGCAAGTACAGATCCCCGTTATAAATGACGGTGTACACCGTGTATGGATTGCAAGGGAAGCTGATGAATTCTTTAATGGCCTTTGGGTTGCCAGAGCAGACCCCGCTTTCCCATTTTATGCTCATCCGAATAGTTGGGATGACATGAGGGAAGTAGATGCAGTCCCCAGCTCAAGAGCCGCTAAGAAGCTTTATTCTAAAGAAGATTGTTATGCATTGTATCGTGATTTTGGAGTTCTGGGGTGTGGTGCTCCTCGGCCTTTAGGGCCCAAAGGGTGAACATGGTTAAACTGATTCATGTAGTAGGGACTTCCGCATCCGGTAAGAGCTCTGTTCAGGAAGGGTTAGCCGAAAGAATAGCTTCTGTTGGACGCGAAGTTCGACGAATCATTGAACCTGGGCCGTTAAGAGATCTTGCTAAAGAGTATCGTAGGAGAAAAGATAAAGATCCTCTGACGGAGGCAGCTATTTTTACAGCAGACCGATTGATTACTTATAATCAAAAAGTTTTTCCAAACATAGATCGCAGCGATCTTGTACTGTTATTTGATAGGGGGCTTCCAGACACAGTGGTTTATCAGGGGATTTTAGGGGGGGTCGATATAGCCTTAATCTTACGTATGAATTCATTTGTGCCGCATTCTCATCTTTATCTTGTTTTAACTGTAGATGGGCAAGTAGGCTTCAGAAGAGCGCAGGGAAGATTGGTAAAAAAAGGGGAACCCATAACAGCAAGTGAAGCACCCGATGAAATCGATCGAAGAGCAGCTGCTTATCGCACGCTACCAGCGTATTTTCCTAATGTTCATGTTATTGACACATCGGAGATAGACATTGCTCAGACAGTGGAGTGGTGTTTCGAACAGGTAAGAGGCATATTATGAGACCTGAATTAGAAGCTATTGAAGGCGTGGGGTATGATTTAGACAACACGCTGTATGTTCGAACTCCTGCTGTGCAGGCTAGAATTCAGGAGTATATCGCAGAGGTGGTTGCTCGTAGGCTGGATAGGCCTTTAGCAGAAACAAGGGCAGCATATGAAGAGGCATTTAGAAGGTTACAGAGCGGGAGTCGCTCCCTAGAGGAATTGGGGGTCCCAATCGCTGACGCCAAGAAATTGGTACAGGAAGGTTTAGAAAGAGCCGATGTCGCTTCCGTCCTGTCAAGGGATGAAAGGGTTGTCAAGTTACTTGCCCGGGTAGGAGGCAGTAGAAAACAATTCTTAATCACAGGAAGCGCTGAAGCCGAAGCGCACAAGAAATTGGAAGCATTGGACATACGCCCAGGCGCTTTTGCCCTACGCCTCTACGCTTACAGCCCCCATAATAATAGATTAGATGGAAGTGCTTATCGGCATGTAGCCGAAGAACTCGGTATTCCGCTGCATCAATTAATGTTCGTCGGAGACCGAGAAAGTGTGGACATTCTTCCTGCAAAAGCATTGGGGTTAAAGACAGCAATTGTAAATGCCATTTCACCTCACGCAGATTATCAGCTTAATCAGATATACGATCTAGAGGAATTGCTACTTTAATCTCCACTAGACACCCATCCACAACTCATATAAAGTCGAGTTTTTCAATGTCACCGCCATGATCGAAGAGAGTTTTATTTTTCTAAAGGACGTGAGTTATAAGACAGAGAATCTGATTTGGTCTCAGGCAAAGGATTGGAGCACCTTTCTCTCCACCCCAACACTGTCAGGCATCAGTCCGAAGAAGAAGTTTTTTCACGACGCTCAAATTCGTCAAGCACAGAAATCGTTGATGCAAGAAAATGTAAGGGCTTTGTCTCAATTATTTCCGAAAAGAGAGCATTGGCGGCTGTACGACTGGTTCAAGGACGATGCTGTATTCCTCGACATTGAAACAACCATGTCCTATGGGAGCATCACTGTGATCGGCCTGTACGATGGCAAAGAAGTCAAGCAGTTGGTGAATGGCTTCAACTTGGACAAGGACTTATTGAAAAGAGAGCTTTCTCAGTACAAGCTGCTCGTCACCTTCAACGGCGCCAGCTTTGACATCCCAGTCATTCAGCGTTATTTCAAAGACATCGTGCCCAACATCCCACATATCGATCTAAGGAGTGTTTGCACAAGAATCGGTTGGACCGGGGGTTTAAAGAAAATAGAGCAGGATATAGGTATAAAGCGCCCGGGCGAACTAGAAGGAATGGCTGGGGGTGACGCTGTCATCTTATGGGATAAATTCATGCATACAGAGGATAAAACCTATCTAGATAAACTACTTTTATATAATGAGCAGGATATCGTGAACCTAAAGCCGCTGGCGAATCAGTCCATTTCAAGGCTGTGGGAAAAGACTCGAAATCCTTAGGAGAAAACAAGAAATGCTCATTCAAATTGATGGGAGTAAGGACGAAGGGGGGGGAGCAATAGTTAGGCAAGCCTTAGGATTAAGTGTCTTAACAGGTAAGCCTTTCGAAGTCACAAACATCCGAAAAAATCGCCCTGTTCCAGGTTTAAAAGCTCAGCATCTTCACGGTATCAACGCCTTGCAGCGCCTATGCGATGCTAAAGTCGCAGGAAACTTTGTTGGTTCGGAAACGTTGCAATTCACTCCAGGAGAACTAAAAGGAGGAGACTTGTTCATCGATATCGGCACAGCAGGATCCATCACCTTGCTTCTTCAAGCCATTGTCCTTCCAGTTGCTTTTTCTCCAGTAAAAATAAAGCTAAAAATAAAAGGAGGTACGGATGTAGCCTGGTCTCCATCCATCGATTACTTTCAATACGTCTTCTTGCCAGTCCTCAACCGCTTCGCAAAAGCCTCTTTGAAAATCTTAAAGCGAGGCTATTTTCCCGTCGGGCAGGGTGAAGTTGAGTTTGAGATGGAAGGGCGGCTTTGGAATAACCAACCGCTATTAATCGAACAGCAAGGAGTCTTGCAGTTGGTAAAAGGAGTAGCACATGCCTCCTCAGATCTCGAAAACGAAACAGTCACAGAGCGCACGGCAAAGAGTGCTGAAGTCATTACAGCCGCATTAAAAGTGCCGGTGCAGATTCGCTTGGAATATCTAAAAACAGCTTGCACAGGTTGCGGCATTACGTTATGGGCAGTCTGCGGGGAAGGGGATGAGTGGGGGATTAAGAATCAAGTAATTCTCGGGGCCGATGGATTGGGAGAAAAGGGCAAGAAGGCAGAAGACCTTGGTAAGGAAGTAGGAGAGCGTTTACTGCAAGAAGTTCGTTCAAACGCGCCCATCGATCATTTCTTGGCTGATCAACTAGTGCCTTTTTTGGGCTGGTGTGGGGGCAAGCTCAGTGTTTCAGCCATCTCAAAGCATGTTCATTCAAATATATACGTAGCCGAGCAGTTTTTAGGGGTTAAATTTGGGGTGGGTGAGAAGGAGTTGACTTGCGAAGGAAGGGGGGATGGAATTCGTAACGTGCTCAAGAATCTTTAAGATTCTTGGCGCCCTCAGAAATTAAGTTTCTGGGGCCCCAAAGCTTCGCTTTGTGGGTGTCTGGATTCCATTTTTGCGATAAATGGAATCCAGAACATTTAAATATAGACGATAGATGGCGAGGTAAATGAAAAAAGGCTTATTGTTTCTAGCGTTTTTTTTGGTTTTAAGTAGTGTCGTAAGCCTGGCGGTTGTAAAGGAGGATCGGTTTGATTTCTTGTTAAGCGATA
>CAYOJS010000036.1:0-1527 GCA_964404345.1 uncultured Methanosarcinales archaeon | reverse complement strand
GCTCTAAAAAATAAGGGTGTTCAGTTGATGCGTGAAACGATTTTCGACGCTCCCCGATCCAATACCATTGACTTGGGTTTGCCCGAGGATGCGTCGCAAGTTTCGTTGTGGTTGGATAATCAACCCAAGGCATTTTCCAACCCATTAACATTGCAAGAGGTTTCCAGGATCAAACTGAGTTATGTAACAAAGGATTTTCTCGATCAGAATGATTTTTTTGTAAATATGAATTCCTTGGAAACCATCGAGCATCTAAAGGTCTCGTTGACGTTATCGGAGGACCATGAGTTAAAGTTGCCTGTAAAGGAAGACTTGGGCAGTGGCTCAGTTTATCCTAAGCCTTCTGCCATTACAAGCGATGGTCAAAAAATAAAGATTGAGTGGAACCGAGAAAACTTTAAGCCAGAGGATGAGTTCTCGATTTTAGTGGTGTTTAAGGAAAAATCAAATGTCTGGTTGTGGGGTGTGATCAGTTTGTTGGTTTTGTTAGGAATCATCAGGGTGGGTATTCAGCTGCGTAAAAGAGGCGAAAAAACACCCCATGCAATACCTCATGAAAAGCCAGTAGAGGTCAAAAAGGATCTAGACATCTCAGAACACTTAAAAGAGGAAGAAAACCAGGTGATTCAGATTTTAAAGAATAAAGAAGGATCTTGTGAGCAGGGAACAATCCGTTTTATAGGTAATTTCTCAAAAGCAAAGCTTTCCAGAGTTATTTCAGAGTTAGAAGCAAGAAACGTTATTTATAAAGAGATTAAAGGTAATAAAAACCTAATTCACTTAAAAAAAGGTCATTGAAACGTTTTGGAATGATTCTAATCAAAAAATAGGCCTATAAAAGTATTTTAAAGCCTTGTTTCAGTGCTAAGGATCATGTACTTCTGCATCTTATCAGCAATCAATTGCATCCTATCACCCCCAGACCATTGGACACCTCCGTGTTGTCCAGGGGTTTGGACAGGGTATAGAAATGCACATTCAAGATCAAAGAGGTGAGTTGGGTGAGAGTAGGAATTGCATCCGACAAGCCCCAAATCAATGAGTGAGCAATCGCCCATTGGTTTGGACAGGGTATAAGAAGTAAGATCAAATGAGAAAAACAAAATGAAAACAAAACAGATGCCCAAAGAAGAACTGGATTTAACGGTATGGAAATTTGTGTACCGCTGGTTCGGAAGAGAGCATCCAACTGGGTGAAGGAACAATGGGTGTAAGGATGACAGTAAGGGGACAACAACCAAAGGTGACGACAATGAGAAACCAAAACAACCAACTTTACCAAGGAGAATTCAGTTTAGGAGATTATTCTGTACGTGTTGAAGGATATAGTGGAAGAGCTCATGTAGTGGAAGTGCCTTCCGATGGAATTTGCGGTACAGGAATCGGTATTATAGGAGAAGGAGATTTTAGGAAAATTGGAGAAAATTTTGTTAAGCTATTTGTTAGTATAGGCGGGTTAAAACCGGATGATAGGGTTTTGGATATTGGATGTGGCATAGGCAGAATGGCCGCTCCCCTCGCAACATT
>CAYOJS010000035.1:0-10508 GCA_964404345.1 uncultured Methanosarcinales archaeon | reverse complement strand
AGGGCTTATATACAAAATCATCATCTTGGAGGCGAATTTTCAATACCCGATTAACGACACTAGATTAGGTCAGTTCGGCTATGTAGCATTCACACTTTCCACCGAACACATTAAAACTTCTCTATAAACTTAGCCAAATACATGGATATTCTAGAATCCCTACCACCCGAGACGAACAAGAACGACTGATCGCCCTTGCTTATACTGGTTTGGATGGGAAGGTGAAAATTCATGACAGACTTATTGGACGATGTGAGGATTCATAAGTTGCTCTTGTTGCCCGACAGCTTTTTAATCGAGCCCATCAAGTGGAAGTACATGAGCTCTCAGCTCGATACGAAGAGGATCTTGAACACTTTGCTCGGGAAGCCAAAACCCTTGAAGCCTCCTTGGAATACCATGTATTAGAAGATATTCCCTGGGCGGATCGAGAACATCCACGTAGCCTATACGGTGCCTATGCTGCACATGGAAGCGGTCGTGTTTTTCTCCTTTCTCCTCTTGGTCTTATAAAAGCTAAAACTGCTTTTGATCGAATTGAAGAAGTTGCACGTACGGTAGGCATCCGATATCACTGGATTCCTTTGAAGCCTGAACAAAACCCCACTTCCCAAGAAATGTATGGAGTCGCACAATCGTTCTTGAAAAAACCTGCTCCGATTGCTGCACACAGATAATCTTGTTTTTTAACGCAGTCGTATAATCTTAGAAATCTGAGTTAACGTTAAGACGATGGAATTCAGTCGGCGGGAAACAAGGACGGCGTCTTTTGTCTTTAATTTCCCAAAAATACCCTTGGCTTTGTCGTATAAAGATAAGTCTTTGGTCAAGTAATGATAGGCTACTTCAGCGTTCTGTGTGTAATACGATTTCATGAGCTCTTCGTACACTTTGTATAAGTCTTCCACCATGGCATCCACTCGTTTTTTCTGTAGGTCACTCAAGGGGATGCTCTCTTCGGCTAGCTCTTTTAAGTGATCCCCCAATCCTTCCAAAGCTACATTCAACTGGTGCAAGAGCATGACGTCATAGTAATCGGTGATTTCCTTTGGCGGGATTTCGTTCTTCAACACGGCTTTTACTCCTCTTGAAATCCCCCAATATAGCTTGTTTACAATTTTATCCTGTTCGTAAAATTCTTCCACAGGGATTTCTTCCCGGTGTTCGTATAGGTCTTTGAACATGGCGCGCAATGTCATGTCCATCTGCCTTAGTGCCTGTGGCAGGGTGAAACCGTCCATGCGCAATAAGTCCTTGATGAACAAGCTGTCCCTCTTCTTTTCGATCAATTCCCAGCCAGGCAAGTGACTCAGCTGTTGAGTAATGACTTCATCGGTCTTTTTATCTCGAAGCCCCTTGATTGAGACTTCTTCGTAACCTGAGATGTAAGCGGCGATGAGCCTTCGAGTGATGACTCGAATCGGTTCTTTTGTGGTTAACATCAGTTGCCGAGGCTGATTTTTTCCTTTCTTTGTGAATGGCAAGAGCAATAGGTTTTCCCCTTGAGGATCGACGTAGACCAAGCTGCCTTTTTTTAGGCTGTGACGATCCAGCCAGTTTTTAGGGACAGAGATTACGTACGAACCAGTTCCTGATTTGACGAGCTTGCGCGTTTCCATTTTTTCCGTAAACTTTCCGCTATACCTATGTATACCATGTAGTATATGTGTTTGTTATAAATACTTTATGGCTATCCCTCTTATAAGGTTTTTTAGAAATAAGATTGGGGGGTGCAGGATGATAAAAAAAATCGCACTGTTCATTATCTGTTTATTTCTTCTTTCTTCATTTGCCTTAGCGGCTAATTTTGGCGTTGGGGATCCTGTTGTTGTACAAAACGTTGCATCCTTAGGATTGAATGTTCGTGATCAACCCTCTACGAGCGGAACGGCTTTGTTTAAAAAATTTGATGGTAACCAAGGCTCTGTATTGTCTGGACCGACTGCTGCCAATGGCTACACTTGGTGGAAAATCCGCTGGAGCGATGGCCAAGAAGGCTACTCAGCGGACGGTGATGTAACCGGTGCTTGGCTCACTAAATGGTTTGTCTCTCCTTCGACTAAATTCAGCCTTGGAAATACAGTTCAAGTCTCTGGCACAGGTGGCAGCAATTTGAACATTCGGGGTTCTCCACCCCTTTTGGCCTTCTTAGGCAGTGCGGGGCCCAATGCCCAAGGTACGGTTGTGAGTGGACCTTTCTATGGAATTCCTCAAGGAAGCAGTGGATTTTACCAATTCTGGCAAGTCAACTTTGGAAGCGTCAATGGCTGGGCTGCGGAAGACTTCCTAACTAAGATACAAACGGCCACGGTTCCCTCTGCACCTCAAAGCTTATCTGCGAGCGTAGGAGATCAATATGTTTCCTTATCCTGGTCAGCACCTAGCAACAATGGAGGAGCGGCCATTACTTCCTACAAAGTGTACCGAAGCACTTCACCTGGGCAAGAAACCTTTTACTCTACCGTCACCTCCACTTCCTTTTTCGAAATGAGCGTACTCAATGGCGTTACTTACTATTACAAAGTCTCTGCTGTGAACAGTGTTGGCGAGAGTAGCTTATCCAATGAAGTGAGTGCCACTCCTTATTCTATTCCAACTACCACTGTTCCTTCCGCGCCAACCAATCTCGTTGCCTCTGGTGGAACAAACAGTGCGACCTTATCCTGGAATGCTCCCTCTAGCAACGGCGGAGCGAGCATTACTTCCTATCGGGTTTACCGAGGAACTTCATCGGGTGGAGAATCGCTCTTAGCGACTGCTTCTTCGAATTCATACAATGATGGCTCTGTCTCTCCTGGAACAACGTATTACTATAAAGTATCTGCTGTAAACAGTGTTGGCGAAAGCAGTCTCAGTGGTGAAGCGCAAATTACGATTTCCGGAGGAGGCGGAGGAACAACGGTTCCAAGTGCCCCAATCGGCCTTGTTGCAACTGGAGGAACTTCTCAGATTGACCTCTCTTGGAATGCGCCTAGTAATGATGGAGGTTCGGCGGTGCAACACTATGAAATCTATCGAGGAACAAGCTCTGGGGGGGAAACCTTGTACTTCACCACAACTAGCGCTGGAACGACCTTCCAAAACAGCGGAAATGTGGTGTCAGGCACGACCTATTACTATAAAGTCAAAGCGGTCAATGTCATTGGTGCAAGCGGGTTTTCGAATGAAGCGAGTGCGAGCTTACAATCAACACCACCTTCCAATGGGGCCTACAATACTGCTTTCCTTAACGATGTTCAGTTAGAAGATCATAGTTCGATGACAGCTGCCCAGATTCGCACCTTCCTACAAGACCATAATAGTTATTTCAAACAGACTGTGGCAGATGTGGATGCTGTGAACTTTGATGCGGCTGATGTTATCTATCAGGCAGCGCAAGATTACCAGATTAACCCTAAAGTGATTTTGGCGACCTTACAAAAAGAACACCAAGGCGTGACTGGCACTTCAAGGCCTTCCGATACTGGAATGAAGTTTTTAATGGGCTGCATCTCGCAAACAACGGCAAGAGAACAGTTACGCTGTGCCGCTGAACGCTTTCGATCTTATCAGAATAGTCTGATTAACAACGGCGTAACCATCGCTGGATGGAAACCTGGAACGGCTAAATTGACCCAAGACGGAGTCAGCGTGACCCCTGCCACAAATGCGGTGGCCGGCCAATTTACCTACACTCCCTATGCTGGGACCCAGTGGGGTGGAAATAACCCTGCTTGGGGTGGGGTGTACCTGTTCTACTACTGGTGGGGCCAGTTTGGGTTTGATAATGTCGTGCCTCCATCTGGAGATACGGATTACCCTGGTGCGGAATGGATCCCTACAAATTCTGGTCGATGGTCCGTTGGTGATCGTGGAGCCAGTGAGATCACACATATAGTCATCCACACCAGTGAGCAGACCCGGCAGGAAACAATTAATTTATTCAAAAGTGCTGGAGATACTAGTGCACATTATTTAATTGATAAACAAGGAAACATCATACAATTTGTAAGAGAAAAAAATATTGCAAACCATGCAGGGAATTATGCATATAACCAGCACTCAATCGGAATTGAGCATGAAGCAGAGCATGATGATAAAGGCTTGATGAATGAGAACAAAATGATGGAAGCTTCAAATAAGTTAGTTCATTATTTGATTGTAAAGTATAACATCCCTGCGGACCGCGTGCATATTTTGGGGCACAACGAAGTGCCATGTCCATGTACAGAAAATTGCCCAGGAGCATTAGCTGTTGAAGAAAGCGCACCAGGAAGCCGTGCCGAACTGTGTGCAGACGGACCGTTCCTTGGTTTTGGTGGACGTCATAATCATAAGGGTGCAGCACCTATAGACCACACTTATTGTGTATATGGTGGGGCAAAGAGTCATGTAGATCCAGGACCCTATTGGAATTGGGACCGATACGGGTTTTTGATACTCAAGAAAGAGTTGAGGTTCTCTTCAGGCTCGGTTAATATAAAAGCCATTGCACATTATTTCCCATTGGATAGTACAAACTACATGGTCTATCGGGTTGAACTTCAAGCAAGTGGTTTCATAGGAAGCACTGATCTTGCGTTGTATCGCGCAACCCAAAAGGTATGGCCGAAAAAGATATACGTGAGCGGATCCAAGTTCGATGCTTACTTAGAACATCCCCTCGTACTTGGGAAGGATGACTTATTCGGCCTGGAAATAAGCGGTTGGGATGAAAGCCAATTCGGTATCTTTACTTACCTTTTACAGACTCCCATAAAAGTAAAGGCAACTGTTGCCTTAGACCCTCAGGCGAGCCAGTCTAATCTTGCAGGAAATCTTCCTGTTTACCTAGTCAAGGTCTTTAGCCCGGTGGAACTTCGAGTATACGACGAAGAAGGCCGGGTAACGGGTTTGGTAAATGGTGAAGTAAAAACAGAGATTCCCGACTCTCTCTATGACATCGAAAAAGAATTGGTCCTCTCATCCACTAAACCTGCTAGGTATGAACTCGTAGGGACTGAAAATGGAGTGTTTGGGATTGTTAGCGTGTCTTCCACTGAGGACCCTGTATTAACCGCCCAGAACATTCCGGTCAATACGAGTGAGGTCATTACCTTTGAGCCAAGTGGTGGAAACGTAGTGGTAACGGTTGACCAGCAAGGCGATGGAACTGTGGATGCCACGTTCAATACGACCAGTAATATGACTGCAGAGGAGTTTGTTCAGGAAGTGAGACGGGCGACCTGCAAAGTCACCTTCCGCACTAGCTCATATGATGGACACTATGGGAAAGATGATTGGATTGCGGTTGATGTGAATGCAGATGGAGACTTAGAAGGATTTGAATTCCAAAACAAAAATGCTGCCCATGACTTCTGCACCACAAAAAAGAGTCACTTCATCGGAAAAGCCCTGGAAGGATATAGCATTTGGAAACACAAAGAAGACTCGGATGAAGAAGATTCGGATGAAGAAGACTCGGGCGACTCCATCTCTGTCTGCAACCCTGCAGACGAGAAAAACAGGATGCTGTTCCACAAGAAAGAATCTACCCATGCCGTCACAGATACCACTTTAGTCGACGGGTATGAAACAAGAGAAGTCGTTCTTTGCTCGGACGTCTCTCATTCATCTAACTCCACTGAAAAAAATGACTCGGATACAGATGAGCATGATTCGGATACTCACGGACAAAAGAATGATTCTGATGAAACCGAGCATGAGTCGGACACCTATGAACAAAAGAATGACTCAGAACACAGATTGAAAAACTGGATGCTTGAGATCGATGATTCATCCGACTCTACTGAACAAAACCATTCTATCTTGCTAAATCCAAACGACTTAGCAAAGGAAAAACTAAACGGAAAGAGACATGTAAAGATAAAATCTGATGACAAACTCATCGTCGAATTCCCCTTTGACTTCTCTCTGAACGAGATCAACACCAGCAATGTCTCCATTGAGCTTCGTAGCGTTGGAAAAGGAGGAGCCTCTGTAAAAGGAATTCACCTAGGTGACGAGCGGAAGACGCTACGCTTCCCCCAATTGATTGATTCCAATCAGATCTGCATTTTAGATGCCGAAGCCTCTCTGGATGAAATCACATCCGATTGTGCTGGAGAACACGAATACTTGATTCCTTGTGATGGCTCTGTATCTGAACAAGGATACCGATGTGACCTTGTTGACAAAACCTTTATCGTGTACGGCCTTAGGCACTCGGCAGTAAGCGAGTGGAGCGGAGCATCTACCAGCAGTGCTTCGGCAAGTACTCCTGCAAGCAGTGCAGGATACGGAGGAGGCGGAAGCGCCGGAAACCCGGGCGAACCCTTCAGAGGCATCGTCAGGCGAACCGTTGATGAAAAGAAAACTGCCCAGGAAGTGAAACCCTTACAAAACCTTGCGCCGAAAACACTTCCCCAACAAAAAACCGTGCAAGAAGAGACGGTTTTACCACCTGAAATAGAATCTGCTTCGGAACAGTCTGAGCCTGCGTTGTCGCCCGCCCCGGTTGCTTTACCCAAAAAAACTGTGACAACTCAGCACAGTTCCTGGCTGAAATGGGCCCTCTTGCCCATTGCCTTTGTCTTAATCGGAAGCTTGATCCTGGTTCGCAAAAGAAACCCGATAAACCCTTAATTTTTCTTTCCCTTTCTTTTAAGCGCTTTAGAACCCATAACGTTTATAGAGGACTTTGAATAACCTCCGGTGCACACTAGGCTATCGACGAGCTACTTCGCCTATAGGACACTACTCATAGGGGTTATTCAAACCTCTCTATAATCAGTTTTCCTACCGGTCTTGAGCGAGCCGGAGGCGAGCGATGACCGGTGGTGGAATAGGTTATTCTGAAGCTTTATGCAGTGCTCTTTTCGTCTATCGCGGCCGCCCCGAGCGAACGAAGTGAGCGAGCATGCCACCGGTGTTGAGCGAAGCGATCACCGGTGGTGGGCGGCCGCGTTGACGCGTGATTTGAGAGTCAAAAAACATTAATAATAGGCTCTATTACTTAGGTCATATGCAGGTAAACATTGAAGATACGGCTGAAGTTGGATTAACCATCTTACAACTCGTTAACAACCTGAAAACAAAATATGGAAAAATCTCTTTGTCAAAAATCCTGACAGGAAACGAAAGCAAATACATTAAGCGCCTTGCCATTGAAGCAGGAGAAGCATACGGCTGTTTGCAAGCCTTTTCCCAAGAACAAACCGCTAACCTGATCCAACAACTCCTAGACACCCATTACCTGCAAAACATGAGCATAGGAACAGGCTATGAAGTCATTATTATTGATCTAACAGAAAAAGGATTGGAAGCATTAAACCAAAAACAACCCCTCCAACTGAACCTTCCAAAGATTTACCCTACAGATTTCAAACAAGCCTCAGACATCCCCCTAATTGATAAAGAAATCCTTGACGAATACTATCAACTCAAACTAGAATTATCCAAGCTCACTAAACGCGAGGAAGAGCTAAAGGAAACCATCAAAAAAACAATGACTGACTATAACTGCCCTTATATCCATACTCAAAACATGGACTTGTTCTGCAAACGAGTGGAACGCGTACTTTACCCAAAAGACAAAGTGGAAGCCTTCGTTCCTCAAGACCTTCTAGAAAAAATAAAAACATTAAAAGAAACCATTGTATTATCCGCAAAACTACGGGTGAAAAAAGATGAAGACAATCGACAAGCTGATTCTACTACATAACCAAATGATCTTCGATGGAGACTGGGACTGGCACCTGCGCTATATAAATGAATATGGCAGCGAAGAGCAGAAAAAATCAGACCCTGAACTCGTAATGAAAGTCCGCAAAAAATACGAAGGAAACATGCCTAAAACATTCGACACCTCTTCCCCCTTTGCTTTGGAAAACGCAACAACCCAGCAAAACAACAAGCATAAACCCATTCTTTCAGCTATCGAATCTGGATTGATCATGATCGTCACAGATGACAGCAATCTGAACGACTTTGACCTGATCCTCTCATTAAAGAAGCTCAAACAAAATATTTTATTCGGAAACAAAGACCTAGACCATGAAGGAACCATCATCAAACTACTCCTTATGAACACCCTGGAAAAATATCCGTTAAGCAGAAGCGAAACAGGACTATGCATTCAACACTTCATCAAACTCGCCAAAACACTCAGAAACAAATACGGCAAAACAGCCTTCATCGGACACTTATTTCAAAGAAGATTAGAATTAGAAAAAGAAGACGAAGAATCTAATCTTTTCCTCCGCATGAACACAATGGACAAATACGAATTCCTGCTGCACTCAGACCATTCCAGCCATAAATGGGCAGACGTTGAATTCAACAATGTTGCCATGGAACTTCTTAAAGAAAAAAAGCACAAAGAAGCAGAAACACTTCTTAAAAAAGGCCTGGAACGCAACTCGGACGATTTTAATTTTCACGAAGACCTTGGAACGGTATACTGGTCAACCTCTCATTTCGAAGAGGCTGAAAAAAGCCTGCAAACCGCTCTGGACCGAGCTGAAAAAGAACTTACCGAAAACCCAGATTCCATTGATGAAGAAGTCATCATCGATATTAAAACAAAACTCGCTAAAATCAAGCGAAAAGAAAGCTATGAAAAAAATCGTAAAAATCACTGGTAAATAATATCTTGATGGTGGCAAAAGAATTACTTGAATCCGTAACATTTAGAAAATGATTGAGAGTGATTGGTTATTGAGGTTGTTTGGACAAATTTTTTAATATCTGTTCAACCTTGTTGACGAATAGGACGGCTTTGATCCTGAGTTGTTCGACTTCTTTTTGGTCGAAGGTTCGTTTGGTGGAGTAGGTGGCGTTTTCGCGTTTGTTCTTTGACTCCACGTAGAATAGGACGTCTTGGTAGTCGAGGAATTTGGCCAGGAGTTCTAGGTCTTCTTTGGCAAGCTCCTGCTTGTAGAATTCCTTGATTAGTATGCATAGCGTTGCCAGGTGGTTCTTTGAGTAGTAGCCTTTGGTCAGGATGATGGCTAGGGCGGCGTGGTAAGCTGCGTAGTAGCAGCCGGTGATGGCCCAGTCCAAGTAATCAAGCTTTATGTTGTCTTTGATGAAGTTCAAGTTGTGTGTGGCTTTTTCCATGTGGCCTTGTATTTCAGGCTGTGCAATGACTTGCTTTTTCAGTGTTTCTTCTTCTAAGAATTCGTTGATCTTCTGATTCAATAAGTTAGGGTCTTCTAGGAGTTTGTTTAAGTCATGGAGTTTCATCGTAAAGTGTCCTATAGTATTCGATGTGGTTAGTAATAGGGTATCCTGTGGTTAGGGCAGCTTGGATGACTTTATCTTCTTTTCTCTTTATCTCCTCTTTGAAGGTAGGGATTTCGATTTGGAAGTCGCTGATTTGCATCGCGGTTTGGGCGTCCACAAGGTTTTTGGCTTGGATGGTGTCAATTCTTTTGTTGACTATGAGTAATAGGTCAATGTCGGACTCTTTAGTGTAGGTGTTCTTTGCTGTAGAACCGAAAAGCAAGGTGATGATCGGTTTTTCCGGTAAAGAATCTAAAAAGAGGTGGATGGCTTTCTTCCGGATCTCTGGCAAGCTAGTAAACCTCTGAATATCCAGGACAGATAAGGTGGCATAAGCCGATAGGCTTTTTTGGAGGGAATATTTCTTTAAGTTTGCTTCCTTTACTGGGACGAGTACCTTTTCGCTTTCCAGCTGCTGTAGGAAGCGGTAAACACTGTTCTCATTCAACTGGGTTCTTCGAGCAATCTCCCTAAGATGAAAGTTTGCTCGTTGGTTCTCGTAGAACAGTTTGAGGATCTTTTCTTTGCCTTTCATAGTGTTTAAATTAGTTAAATAATCGTTTAAAATAAGTAAACGTTTAAATAGTTTACGAATTATCCATTTTCGTGCTTTGTAAAAGCAAAAGTATTTATATAAGTTTATATAGATTGATATATAAGTTTATGTAGAAAGGTGATGATTATGCAAGAGATATTGCATTACCCAACCCTGAAAACCATCCTTATGGTAGAGGGGTCTTTGCGAGAAGCGAATAAGCCCTTGACTAGAGAGCAGTTGAAAAAGATGATGAAAACCCAAGTTATGCATCAAACCTTAAACCAAGTCTTGAAGTATTTAGAGGAAAGCGGCAAGATTTTAGATGGCCGAAAAGGCATCACCTGGATCCACAACCCAAGCTCGAAACTAGACAAAGCCATTCGCGAGGGATTTGTCGTGTGACCTACAGAGGGAAAACCGTCCAAATTGTCCTTCGAGACGAGGCCAAATTACAATGGGATGATTTATGCGTTCCAAGGTTAGAGGCCTTGTTCAATGCTGTCCGGAAAAAACTGGAAGCTCTGAAAATAGATCCTGAATATGGAACTCATATTCCCAACGACCGAGTACCCAAAGAATATCTTATGAAATACGAAGTGAACAATCTTTGGAAAGTTAATTTACCTTAAGCTTGGCGAATGATTTATACCCTACGCGGAAACTCCTATGTAGGGGCCGAGAGTACGTCAGGTCTGAGCGTAGCGAAGACCTGATGGTGAATCGGCCC
>CAYOJS010000034.1:3572-10694 GCA_964404345.1 uncultured Methanosarcinales archaeon | reverse complement strand
CGCAACCGCAGAAGCATGGAAGGAGAAGCTGTCAACGATGCCGGCACTCATGAGCGGCCGCATCATCACGCTCCTCGTCCTCGCAACCTGCATCGCGAGCGTCATCCGGCTGTGTCGCAACTTCATCCCGAAAGGGCATCGGGTGCCGATGGTATTCATCCCGAGCATGGCACTCGCCTTCAACGCCGCCTTCATATGGCTCAGCCAACAGCAAGTCGAGACGAAACAGCGCCTCGTCTTGGTTGTGCTGATCGCGTTCGCCGCCTTCAGCACCGCGCTCGTCATGATGTTGGCGGACGACCTGAAGTGGCGCAGCCCTGGACTCCCTCGGTTTACCGCGACGCTCAGCGGAGGGGTCGTTGCGCTGGTCGGCACCCTCGGTCTCATTCACAACGCCACGCTCGCTGCCGGCCTCGCACTGATCGCATCCACGATGGCATGGATCTTGAGCCGCCGGAGACTGGTGGTGGGGTGATGGAGGCCTGGGAACTAGCACTGCTAGGGAGGTCACTCGCTACAACAGTTACAACGAAAAAAGCAAAGAAGCGATGGAAGAAGAAGATCGCCATACGCAAGCGACGGCGACCGAAACGCAAGCCGCCACCCTGAGAGCCCATCCCTGTCTTTGCAATCAACGGATTGTTGGGAGAGGCATGGGCTTTTTGGGGAAACACACGTATAGAGTCAGGCCGGTCTTGCTGAGTAAGGGGTTACTTGGCAGTCGGAACCGTCCCCAGGCAATAATGCTTGCGACTCGGCTCCGGACTCTTTTCTTCTTTGAATGAGAAGAAAGGCACGAAATTGGCAGGAAAAAATAATTTTTTTCGTTATTTATTTTCTATATAGATAATAATTATAAACGAAACATTTATATATGTTGCATTATTAACAACAGTTGATGCAAAAAGAGCAACATATTACGGACAAAGAATTACGCATTCTACACTGCTTCTACGAACAAAAAACAAACCACGTCCGCTCCTTACAAAAAACAACTCAGCTCTCCGAGCACACCCTGCTCAAATACCTGAAAACCCTGGAAATAAGGAAGATGCTTGCTTCCAAAAAACAGGGGAACCTGAAACTGTTCCAAGTCAACCTGCAAACCCCGCTCGTTAAGCTATTCTTCGCTTATTTTGACCTTCAACGAAGCGAAAAAATCGAATACAAAAGAAAAAGAACCTTCGAAGAATTCATCAAGAAAATTAAAACAATTAAACTGCCCTATTTCGTCCTCCTCTTTGGATCTACCGCAAAAGGAAAATACACCCCTACCAGTGATATTGACCTTATCCTACTCTATGATGAGTACGACAAAGACATACGTACCCAAATCGAAAACCTAATTCGGGATCTGTATGCGGAAACAGGGCTGCATATCAATCTCATCCTGATGAAACTCGAAGAATTCCTCAAAGAAAAAAACAACAAAGAAAACTATGCTCTACAAGATGCTTTACAAACAGGCTATCCTGTTTTTGGCAATACCCTTTATTACGAGGCTGTTTTCCCATGAAAAGAGAAAGATGGCAGATATGGATGGAAGATGTAAAACTTATAGAAATGGACTTTGATAGATTCGTCCAAAAAAAACTGATAAGAAAAGGAGCAAGCAATTTAGAAATAGAAGGACATCTCAATAAAGCCAAAAGAAATCTCCGATTTGCTCGAAGAATTATCGATGATTTCAAAGAATATTATGAATGGTCCATTGTGACTTACTATTATGCCATATACCAGGCTGCTCTTGCCTTATGTGCCCACCGTGGGTTTAAGACTAAAAAACATCAAGCCACCCTCTTAATCCTTATCAAATTCTACTACCCTTCCCACCTAAAAAAAGAGGACCTTCAAACCCTTGCGACCATTGCTCTAGAAGAAACGGATATACAGGCATTTGCTACCCTTAAACAATACCGAGAAGATGCCACTTACAGCATCTCTACACATTATGAAAAAGACCTATCTGAAACCCTTGGCAGCCAAGCCATTGAATTCATAAGCAAAGTGGAAAGAATCCTACGAGAAATGTAAAGAATTTCTGTCAACGCAGCCATCCTCCTCGGGTAATCACTGCACTCAAGACTAGTAGGAAAACTGAGTCTACATTCAATCCAAAGCCTCGCACTTGCGACTCGGCTCCGAACCCTTTCTGTCAAGAACCACTGATCACCGATTGATGGCATGAAATGCCAATTAGTCTATAAGTGGTTCTTGAGCATTCCAGATTCCACAGATAAATAAGGGTTGAATGGTGGAATCTGTTATTTGAACGAAGAGAAAGGATTGAAACCCACGAGAAAAAATATTTTTTTCCTTATTTATTTTCTATATAGATAATAAATAAACTTTATTCGACAGATTTCAATACATCATATGATGTACTTTAATACATCATGAAAACAGAGCATAAAATCCTAACCCAACTTCTTACAACGAAAGAACCCCTTACCATTCGAGAAATCGCAAAACGCATCCAAGCGGACTACCACATCACACACGAAGCCACCCAACGGTTGCTGCATCGAAACATCCTCCTGGGACAAACCATTGGAAAGAGCACAGCCTGTCGACTGGACCCGAGCTACTACGGCTCTGAGATCTATCTAGCAGAAGAAGAACGAAAAAAAGAGGTCCTCAAAAACAAAGACCTTGCCCAGCTCTATCGGCATCTTTTAAGTCATATGCTTACTTCTTTTTTTGTACTTCTAGTCTTTGGCTCTCATGCAAAAAAAACAGCCACTGTACGGTCGGATATAGACTTATTGCTCATCACGAATCAAGAACGTGCTGAAGAAAAGATGGAAGAAATCCTTGCGACCATTCCCCTCAACACTCACCCAATAGTTATAACGGAAGCGGAATTTGTACGCCTCAAAAATGCCAAGCCAGGCAATGTCATCCACGAAGTTATGCACAACTATATTATCCTCTATGGTACTGAAGCCTTTTACCACCTCAAAAATGCTTAACCACAAACACATACAAGAAGCTGAAACCTCTGTCAAACGATACTTAGAAGAAGGCCTTCTTAAGAAAGAAAAGAATGAAACGGCACAAACCATGTATCTAGAAAACAGTGAGCTCTCCCTCGAAACCGCTCAAAAATTACTCACCCTTGAAAGTCCAACTTTCAAACCCTACCTTTGGATTACCGTTACTTCTTATTACGCTATGTACTACGTTGCAAACACGGCCTTACTCCACCTAGGATATAAAGTCGGAGAAAAGATCAGCCATGAAATAACGGCGGATGCCCTTATTGTCTTTGTACGAAATCAACTCAAGAAAGAATTACTTGAAGAATATGAAGACACCCAGCAAGACGCTCTAACCATCACGGCGGCCAAAGCCGACGCTCTCCTGGAATCGTTCGATCATGAACGCAGAAAACGATCTAAATTTCAGTATCAAATGGATGAACAAATCAAACGAGAAAAGTCCCTTACGTCACTTGAGCGAGCAAAGCGATTCATATTTGAAATGAAAAAGCTTCTTTGATGTGTTCGTAGTGAAAACTACACCCAGACCTTAAATAGAAAGGAGTCCCAACTAAGGCTAAACTTTATATAGATGTATTCATTGAATACATGATGGCTGTGAAGACCGTGCGCAACATTAAGGAAGAAACCTGGCAGGAAATCAAGACCGAAGCTGCAAAGCGAGGCATGAACATGAACGAGTACTTTGACCATATGCTGGAAAGCTCCAAGAAATACGAAGAACTGATTTGGGATCATATCCTGAACCACCCTAAAAATATTAGTGACAAAGAAGCAGCTAATATGAAGAGGTACGTGAAACAACTTCGAACTGAAAAATGGTTTCGAATATGATGCTTATCCTAGACACCAACGTTTTGATTGATCTTGATAATCAAAACCCGAAAACACTCCAGAAAATAAGAGAACTGCGCATCCGGTACCCTCTCCCTCTTCGAATCACTTTTACCTCTTACTTCGAGTTTTATCACGGTCTTAAAGATAAGACCCCCTCCAAATTACCACGCTCGGTGGCTTTTCTGGAAGTCTTTCAAACCCTCCTTCCAACTAAAAGAACAGCTCATCTCTTATCTAGATTAAAACACAGGTATGTTAACGTTGCTCAATCAGACCTCTTTATCGCTGCACAAACCCTCGAACAAGACGGCGTTCTCATCACAACCGATCAAGATTTTCGGCAAATAAAAGAACTGAATACTTATTTCTTATAAAGGTGCATTCGTAATAAAAACTACGTTTTAAAGAACAGACTCCTTCACCCAAGCCTCAAAAGATCTATTGGCTGAAGCGGGGAGCTTAACAATGCACGGGACCTCATACGGATGAATCTTTTCGATCTCCTTCTTGACGGCTTCAAACTTAGCGGAAGAGGTTTTTAGGATCACTAACCACTCCTTACCCTGTTTAAGCTTACCCTTCCAAGAATACATACTATATATGGGGGGGAAGAGGTTGGCACACGCAATGAGCTTCTTCTTGAGCAAGTGCTTGGCGATCCTCCTCGCCACGGCGAGGGACGGATTGGTCACGTAGATTAGGACTAAAGACATACCCCTTATGAAAGAGGGAAGTTATAAAAAACTATCGCACCTTCCACTCTTCATGCCTAAATCTCGACCTCAATGTGTACTCTTACTCCAAAATAACGAGGGCAAGGTCTTGCTCCAATTACGCGATGACAAACCCGCAATTCCCTACCCTAACTGTTGGGGGACCTTTGGAGGTCAAATAGAAGAAAAAGAAACCTCGGAAGAAGCCATCGCTCGTGAGATTCTAGAAGAAACTGGCTACAAGCTTACCAACCCAGAATATGTGGGAAACTTCCCCTTTGAAAACTACAACCCATATGTCTTTCGAAAAGTCGATCTGAACGTGCGCTTAGAAACCCTAAAAATAACTGAAGGACAGAAAGGAGCCTTTCTCTCTTACTCTGATATTCAAACGATTAAACTTGCATTCAACGCAAAAGAGGTCCTCACATTCTACTTTAAAAAATATATTACTCCCCAGCGTTAGCTCGCGCTAGATTCACTGCAGTCGTCGTTTCATGATAGATGCACAAGCACTGAATCTTATCTCCTACGAAATCAAAGCGCCACATCCCCTGCAATGAAAATGTAAACGGCTTCCCCACCACCACTCCAGCCACTTGCGCACCCACTCGATACGTAAGCTGAGCTTCCCACTCCACTAAAACAAGGTTTTCTTTTTCCAACACCACTAAGATATCAAACTTGGCATGAGCAATGCGCCCCTTAAAGTTTTCGCTGTATGCCCGTACCCCTTCTACCCCTTTATAGACGGGAAAGTTTACGTTATGGATTTCTGCATCGGGTGCAAACACTTCTAAAAGAGCACTTGCATCGGATTCTGCTCTTGCCTTGAAATACCTTTTTATCGTATCTAGTTTACTCATACTAGCTAGTGTATTAAGTAAACTATATAAATACAAAGTATCCTCTTGTAAAGCGATGAAGTACGAATGGGAAAAACAGGTGGGGGATAAGCATTACACCTGCCCGATCCATAAGACAGCCCTATTGATTGGAGACCGATGGACGCTCTTTATCCTGCGAGAATTCATTTACAATGGAGAAAGGCAAGGATTCAACCAATTGTTACGAGTACTGGAACCCATCAGCAGCCGAACGCTTTCTTTGAAACTGAAGAAGTTAGAAGCTTGTAAACTGGTTGAACGGAAGATTGTGCAGGAACGACCGATTCAAGTTCAGTATAGCATTACAAAAAAAGGAAAAGCCCTCAAAAAAGCGCTGGATTCCTTAGGGAGGTGGTATAAAAAGCACCATAGAGAATAGCTTTATATAACCTTTTAGCTTAACCCCCATTATGAAGCGCAAATATACCGTTCTCATCGAAAAAGATGAAGAAGGATGGCTCGTATCTGAAGTGATTGAATTACCTGGCTGTCATACCCAGGCCAAAACCATGGACCAACTTCTTGAGCGAACCAAAGAAGCTATTCAAGCCTACCTCGAAGACTCTGAAACTCCCGACATAACCCAAACTTTTGTGGGTGTCCAACAGATTGAGGTGTAATTCTTGGCCAAGCTGCCAAAACTCACTGGAAAAGAAGTAGCCAAAGTAGTCGAAAAACTTGGTTTTGTATACAGCCACACAACTGGTAGCCATATGGTCTATAAACATAGTGATGGAAGAAAAACAACGATCCCCCACCATGCCGGCGAAGAACTAGGCCCAGGCCTTCTCAATAAAATCATAAAAAAAGACTTACAAATAAATCGAGAGGAATTCTTAAAACACCTACCATGAAGATCAGTCTCTGCATGATTGCCCGAAACGAAGAAGACTGCATTGCGGAGAGTTTGAACTCTGTTAAAGGCCTTGTGGATGAGATGATTGTTGTCGACAATGGCAGCACCGATAAGACAAAGGAAATTGCCAAGAGATGTGGGGCTCACGTGTTTAGCCACACCTGGAAAGATGACTTCTCTGAAGCTCGCAATGTTGCCCTTGAAAAAGCCAAGAGCGAATGGATCTTGGTACTGGATGCAGACGAAGTGATTGCGAAAAAAGACCATGAACGCATCCAGAAATTGATTGAGAACAAAGACATGGAAGGATACATCCCTGTCATTCGAACGTATACTAAGGAACGAAGACTCAATGATTGGCATGCCTCAGACGATTATGCTGAATGCAAAACCTACCCAGGCTACTACATCGAACAACCCCTACGATTGTTCAGAAATAAAAAAGAATACCGATTTATCGGAAAGATACATGAAAGCGCCATTCCTGCTATTGAAAAAAGAGGCGGCAAGATAGGCATTTGCCAGGTTCCCATCCACCATTACGGAGAAATGCGGGAGAAAAACCGGATGACGGAAAAACAACAAAGCTACATTAAGCTTTGTCAAGAACAACTCCGACAAAACCCAGACGATGTAAAAGTACGGTATGAACTGTCCATTGCCCTTATCCAACAAGACCATTATTCTAAAGCACGAGAACAGCTTGAACAGATCAAGAAAATACAACCCAACTACAAAAATACGCTGCTTTTTTTGGCTGAAACGTACACCCGCGAAGGGAAACTGGACGAAGCCATCAAGACTTACCATGAGTACATTGCATACCA
>CAYOJS010000034.1:2748-3562 GCA_964404345.1 uncultured Methanosarcinales archaeon | reverse complement strand
CCAACCCGGCAATCCAACCACCTGGACCAATATCGGCACTCTTTACCGCGTCCAAAACAAACCAGACCTGGCTGAGCGATACCTCAAAAAATCACTCACCCTGACTATGAAAAACCCTGCTGTCTTTGACCAACTCAGCGAAGTCCTCATGCAAAAAGGAGAAACCGAGAAAGCCCAAAAACTACTTGAATTGGGATTGCAACACGGACGCCATCCGACGCACTTGAACAACCTTGCCTGTATTTACCTGGCGCAAGGTAAAAAAGAAGAAGCTGAACAGCTGTGGAAAGAAGCCCAAGAACAACTAAACCAAGTACCCCCCCGAATTCTGGAAAACGACTCTCTCCTCCAACAAACCCTTGAAAAAGTCAAGAAAAACATGAAGAAACTGAACTCTTAAATACCACTACCTCTCAAGACACGCATGCGCCATGCACAGGTCACCCTCTTTGTCATCATTGGCCTATTGATCCTCATCCTGATCGGATTCTTTGTGTTTATCAAACAAAAAACAACACAAACCCAAGTACAGACAACCGTAGATCAAGTCCTCAATGACTTCATCCAAAAAAATAGCCTCGGACGGTACGTGGAAAACTGCCTCAACAGCCTCAGCAATGACGGCGCCCTGCTCATGGCCCGACAAGGCGGGGTCCTCTACGAAGACCAATTGGGCCTCACCCCCCGCAAACCCTCCGCCGTAGGCGTAGACTACCTCCCCTACACCTATGAAGGACAAAAGTACGACGTCTGGTATGCTATCCACGACGTTGAATTCCACTCCTGCCCTGAAGTAGAAGAACAACCCCCCGGC
>CAYOJS010000034.1:0-2738 GCA_964404345.1 uncultured Methanosarcinales archaeon | reverse complement strand
CCCCCCAGCTATCCTGTTCCTGGAAAAAACGTGAGTGAACTTACCGTGAACAAGTACTTGGATAAATGTCAATTCTACGACCGGTTTTCCGGCTATTACGGTGTCAATACCCTACCCAAACTCTGCGACCCAAAGGGACCCAACCGCATCGGCGTCACGCAAAGTGAAATGTTGTATAAGAGTTGCGAGCCCGGCAGCTACGGCGTAACGAGCGAAAACACCCTCCAATATCAACTTCAAAGCTACATCCAAAACCACTTACCCCTTTGTGCCAACTTCAGCGTCTTTGAAGATGCCTACGGAAACAGAGTCGAAGTCCTCGGAACCCCCCAAGTCCAGCTCATCTGGGGAGATACTGATTTTAAAGTACTTGCTAACTATCCCTTCCAAGTTCACCTCCAAGGAAAAGAACCCATCGTCAAATACATTCCCTTCACCCAAGAAAACAAACTCCGCCTCAAAAAACTTTACTACTACGCCCACGACCTTGTGACCAAGGAAACCCAAAACCTGTTTTATACCATTGAACGAGACCACTTAAAATCCAACTTTTACGAAGAAAGCTTCCAAGTTGAAAAGATTGAAAATCCGTGCGACCCCTGCCCCATTACCCCTGCAAGGTTCGACCGCCTCTACATTGCGAAAGACCCACGCAGCAAAGTCCTCGGCCAAGCCCTTGCCTTCCTGCTCCCCATCAAAAACCGTCGACCTGTATTGGACGTTGTACCCAAAAAATTCGATGAACCCTATAATACCAAGAGCTTCAGCAAAAAAGTCAATGCGAGCGGACGCGTTGTGCCTGTGGACTTTGCCGTTTACAATGACAGCATGATTTTGCTCCAACCCCAAGCCTATGACCCTGACGATGACCCTATTAATTATACCTATACCGGGTGGAAACAAAATCAGACTTCGGCCATTATCAATACTGCCTGCTTTAACCCAGTCAACCCCATTCCCTTTACAGCAGGTGTCTACCGATTCTACAACCAAGATCCCAACTTCTGCACCCAACATACCTCCATCACCCTCAACCTATGGACGAACAGCCCCGAATACCTTGCGACGAAGCAAAAAGCCAGCTACACTGTAACCAATGATGACATCGGCTTCCACTTCGTCAATGCCACTGTAATGGATCCAGCTGGACTTGTTGACTACCAAGAGTTAGCCGCATTGGTCATACCAGAAGAATACAAGAACCTGACGAACTCCATCCCTTGATGCAATTACTCTTCCATTTGAACTTACTGCTCGTCTAAAACCAAAGAAAGATTTATAAAGGGATAAAGCCGGTTTAAAGCTAAAGAGGTTCCACAGCAATACTACGTATTCCTGGGATCCTCTTTTATACAAAAGAGGGCGATACCATTGAGAGGGGTAGGAATCCTAATTATCACAGCGTTTTTCCTTCTAACCAGTAGCCTCGCTCAAGCACAAACCATCGGCGCTGGATGCTGTTTGGATTTCGGCACAGGCGGATGCATCACCGTCCCCAGCCAACTCATTTCCGATCCAGATGTGTGCCGAAGCACACCTGGAAGCTCCTTTGTCACCAACAACTGCAATGATCTAGGCCAATGTAAGTTGGGTTGCTGCTGCTCCTCTGGGGGAAATGCCCAGAACACCGAACCCGACTCGCTATGGAGCTGCAGAGACGGATCCATCAAAAAAGAAGCTCCTGTTGGAACGGACTGTCGAACCCTATGCACACCCCCCATCCAGACATTCAAAGTTGAAGGCATTGTCACTAACAAAACAACCACTCAAACCCTCCCCCTACAAGGAGCGAGCGTCAATATTCCCAACCTCGACAAACAAGACACTACCGACCTTGCCGGGGCTTATCTACTACGAAACATCCCTGCCAACACGATCCAAACCTTCGTCGCCAGCTTTCCCGGCTGCAAACAAGCCAATCAAACCATCAATGTCACCAATGACCTTAGTGACTTTAACTTTGAACTTGACTGCACCTGCACCCCAGATGTTCAATGTGAAAGCTTCCTTACTGCTCCCTGTGACCTCGTTACCGGTGTTCAAACGGTTAAGTGCCAAGACCTCAACAACTGCCAAAGACCTTTCAACAAAACCCAAAGCTGCCAAGGACCCTGCATGACTGACACTGTAAACGCAGTCATCATATCCAGCATTATACCCCGACCCAGAAAAACTGCTTTCATCATTGACTGGAGTTACGACAGCAGCTGCAAAGGACAAGAAAACATCAAAAACACTGTCCTACGATGCAACGACCAAAAAACAAGCTGCGCTGCCATCGGTGAAACAACGGGAACGCACTTTGAAGACAATGGCACTGCCCCTAATACCATTCTTCCAAAAACAACGTACTGCTACCAGATCCAAAGCCAATTCTTTGATGGAAACACGAAGGACAGTGACTTCACCTGCATCACTACAGGCGACGCTCAATGCATGACCAATACGGGCGGCGAATTCTGTATGAATAACACACGAGCCACGTGCGACAACCAAAACAAACTCAAGACCCTGGAAAAATGCGGCAGCAACAAATTCTGCCTTGGACCCTTCCCCAAAGGAACGGACAAAGCCGGGCAAACTCGGTGCGCTGAAACCGGAGCCTGCAATAAGTGCAATGGCCTCTATGAAGAGATGGCGTACCTTGACTACCTAAAAGCCTTCATCGGCGTCGGAGACGAAAAAGAACTCAAGAAGTGCTTCAATGAAGACCCCGCCGACCTAGGCCTTGTCCAACA
>CAYOJS010000033.1:3986-10971 GCA_964404345.1 uncultured Methanosarcinales archaeon | reverse complement strand
AGGGCACTCCAAACACCTATCGGAGACCTCATATCACGACAAGCTAAGGGTATCCTGAAAAATGGAAAAGTTACGGAAAGCTAGAATTGTCATCCTTCTTTCTTTGGACTATAGGAACATATATTTTGGACATCTGACGCGTTAAGCCTTTCTGCTAACTCCTTCACAAACCTTGTTCTGAATTTGGCTGGGTTTATTATAGATCCTCCTTCCCTCTGAGCAACCAAAATGGTTTCACCCGTATTGTATCGACATCTACCCTGAGATAAAGGAGATTCATCACAATAACGTCTTCCTTCAAACTCATCTTCGAGGGGACATGATTCTCCAACTTGTAACCTTGCTTCAATGCCTAACTCACTGCTTTGCTCCCTCCATTCTTCCGCCAATATTCGCTCGGCTTCTTGCTCTAAATATTGAATTCTGTCCCTCAAACATTTTTCATCATATACTCCAACGATATAGTTTCCTGGACCTAGTTTTTTCCCAGGTCTCTGTGCCATAGATTGAGGTATGATATCGAAGTGTCCCCCAATCGATTCTTGCACATATTCAATAACGCATGGCTTTCCACGCCTTTCCTCCTTTTCCTTTAATCTGGAAAGAGCACCTTTTAGTATCTCTACGTTTATTACCCTTTGAGGAGGACAAGGTAGTATTGCTGGCATTTTTTAAGATAAGACCTTTAACTTTATATGCCTTACTACTTCTCAGCAATCATCCACGTATTGCATTATGAACCGATGGTTACAGAGACAAGGTTCTTCTCTAAACCCTATGCTTTGAAGAGTGTCATACTCCCTACTTCTTGATAACGTCTCTCTTTGATGATTCACTATAAAAAGATACTCACCGATATCTCCTTGAAAACGAAATATACATGCTTTCTGAAACCCAGGTAACCCTACAAGGCTGGAAACACGACCGCCAATGATCAACACCGGAACATAGGAAGAATTAGGCCAAGGGGCCCTTCTAAGACGTTCTTCATCTGTCTCTTCCCTTATGTCTCCGTGTTCATCAAATAATTTTGCCGACGACTTCACAAGGAACTCTACTGCCAATCTACGAATATCTTCTTCGCTTGAGGCGCATGTGTTAATTTCATATCCCTTATTTTCTGCAATCAGCTTCGCTATTTCTTCTTCAGAAAATTCTTCCCCCGGAAGAGTTCGCTGAGATATCCTAGCTAAATCCAAATAGTCTCCTGTCTCCTTATTTCGAATTCTTAGATTCTCCTCCAAAGAACCGTCTTCGTTTCTTATAAAAAAGTCAGGGCGCCATTGAAAATAGCCCCTCTTGTCCCTTGTAGATACGGAAACACTTTGATTTGGATAACCCATCTTGCCAAGATCATCCATTACGCTCCTCAGATAAGCCTGAGAAGAATGTATGTTACTGAGTGAGATCACAGTAGAGAAATCGACCTTTAAACAGATAGGATAATAATTAAACCCAGTAATTATCGGACGACCAATTGAATTATCATTTGATACTAAATTCTCCAGTGTCTTTTCAATTTCACTTCTCATGGTATCCGTTCTACTTAGAAAATTTACGTTTATTAAAAAAGTTTCCACTTGATAATGGTTTCTTCTTAATCTTTTGGAAGCGACGGAAGCGGACACAATATATATAAACCCTACCTGCTCAGGCGACATCCATGAGTAAAAAAGGGAGTGAGACTACCCATCCTAAAGAGAGGCTTTGCCTCATAAGTCTACCAATAGTCGTACTTTTGGGGCAGAAGAGCGACTTTTGAGGCAAACCCCCTACTATTGAGGCACAGACCACTTACGAGGCAAAGTACTAAAGAGACAAAGATTTATATAGGTAAAAACCTTTCTTTTATCATGCAAAGTGCCCCCAAAAAAGAAGACCTCGTTGCAAAGCTAAGGACGAAAGGCATAGAAACAGACCTACCACCAACTCTTCGGTCGGTTGCAGATGAAACCATTATTGATGAAGCTATTGGCATACTTCAAGACTTAAAGAGAAAAACATGCGGGAAGGATATTGTACTGTTAGGAGAGATATGGAGAGTTGAAAAAAATTATCATGCCTATACAGGCGACCAGGCCAAAAAACTCTGCTCCTCTACTGGCCCTATCTCGTATGGAACACCTATAAGTGAATCGGAATTACGCCAGCAAAAAGAAGATATCCGAGCAGGAAAATACACAGTTCGATATGGACGTATCCGAGACGAAGCGGCTTAAATCATGCCTCTACGTATTCATCGATGAAAACACGTAAGGCGTACCTCTTTTCTGTCGAGTAAGTTAAACACTGTTCCGTTAAAAATTGTTTAAAATCATCCGCCCTTCCCCTTACTAAAGAACGAACGAAAACCCTGCCTTGAGTGTCGGACAGAGGAATGCTGAAATTATATATCAAAAGAAAATCTCTAAGATTGGACGGCTTCTTCTTGGCTGCTAATGTCATTAAAGGAACGTTCCAAGAATTATAGATGTAATTCTTCTTTCCAACGTTGTCTGTGTTTTCCACTACTTTTCCTTCCTTATCTCTCAAAAATCCTCCATGAAAGCCCAGCTTGACCTTTGATGTAAATCGCTTGAACACGTCAATTATTCTACGTAAAGCGACTTCATCATCGGCCTTCAATCGCAACTCATACTGCCTTTGCTCAACTACAAATTCTCTTTTAGTGCAAACAGCCTCGCCCAAAGAAATTTCTGTACCATCAAACTTGAAGCAGCGAATGTTCCTCCCCGCTTTCCACCTTGGATCCTGTACGTATGCTGCATAACGGTCTCTCACCTGAAAAGATTCCACGCTTAAGCCAGACCTCATTTCTAAAAATCCTTCCAATTCAAGTATTCTAAATAGCTCTTTATGATGCCTATACCTAGGTGTTAAATCTGAATGAGCATAACTCAATATGAAAGGTGAACCTGAAGGAAGTGACGAATCAGTCAGAATATCATAACCTGTTATAATTTCTTGATCCAAAGCTGGGAAGAAGCGCGAGCGCACCCTGACTAAAAAACCTTCATCACCTAGCCGATCCTCAAGCGTTGTCATTTCCGTACAACTGAAATGTCGATCTTATTAAAAAGCTTCTACTTGAGAATAGGTTTCTTCTTAATCTTTTGAAACCGACGGAAAGCGGACACAATATATATAAACCTGCCTGCTCAGACGACATCCATGAGTAAAAAAGGGGTGGGTCTTGTCCTTAACACGATCTCAGCCGCAATGCTTAAACCTCTAAACAATAAAGCTTAAATACGTAAGAAGCTTACCTCCCTCCATATGACCAGCACAGCTCCTGCATCACGCCTTCATAATCTAAAGCAAAGTGGATTAGTTAAAAGACTAGAAACAAAAAGCCATCCGGCAAATTTACCTACCGGCACAGACTTAACCGATGAAGCAAACCCAGAAATCCTACAAGAAGCGCTGCAGAGACTAAGAGAATTAAGAGGTGCTGAAGGAGTACCGTATGCGTATCTTGGCAAAGGTGGAAGAAGAGAGGGAAACTATGAACTCCTCCTCCTTCCGAGAGCACAACATCTGGCTGGAAAACCCCCCTACTGGCAGCCTAGAACAGAAGAATTTCTTGAAGAGCGAATAGAAGGTATCCGAGGAGGAAGGTATGTAATAAGTAAAGAGGGGCGTATCGTAGATTTAGCTGAAAGAGCTCATCCGAGCAGTTCCATATAATCTGTGATGAAATTTCTTAGTACATATCTTTTCGTTGCACGAAAACCTAATCCCTCTGCTCGCAAAAACCGTTTAAAATCCTCCTCTTTTTTCCTCACAAAAGACCGAACTACAATACGATCATCAAAGGGCATATAGATATCAAACAGAGCTACTCTTAAGAAGTCTTGGAAGGGAGATGGTTTTGTAGGTGAAGAAAGAGCGATTAATGGAATATCATAGGAATTGTATACATATTGCGGTTCACCCTGCGGATTCACGTTCTCCCTTTTAAGCCCTTCCTGATCTAATAAAACGATGCCGCGATAACCAAACCTGAAAATTGCTGATGATGCTTATGCCTTGCTGTCAAATCGGAATGATAATAGTGTAATACAAAAGGACTTTCTGGAGAACTCAATGGTTCAGTATACATATCATAACCTGTAAGCATATGCCTACGGAACGCCGGAAAGAATAAGCTCCTAATCCTGCACAAAGTATCCTCATCACTGATTAGAGCTTCCAAACCCTTATCCATACGACGAGGAAACTGCCAACGAGTTAAAAGTGTTTCCACTCCAAAATGGTTTCGTAAAACCCTAACCCAGTAAAGTGTCGAAAGCCCTAGCTTAATAGAAAGCTCCCTTAGATATAGCGACGGGCTTTGCTACATAAAGAAAATTTCCAAGGAAATGAAGGGTAAAACTGGGTTGTTTTCTCTTTTAGCCAAAAACCTACTCGGTAAAGTGGGCTAACCTTTCTACTGAGCCAAAGCCCTGCAAAACCTATATAAACAGAACTACTCTATACTCAGTGACATAAATAATTCAACAAATAGTGTTTATGTCACTGGTCTATAGCGGAGGCGAAACGCGTATAAAAACTAATGTCCTCCACTATAGAACAGACGTGATGAGTAAAAAAGGGGCGGGACTACGCACCCTAAAGTGACAAAGATTTATATAGATAATTAACTTATCCACCAAGATGCCAGCTGCACCACCCGTCTTGCACAAAGATTTGGACCGACAAGGACTCGTCAATATATTGCGAAATAAAGGTCTACCCACAAACCTCCCACAAAGCCTCAATGATGTCGCAGACGAAGATATTCTAGAGGGTGCAGTTCACTTGCTCGAAGAGACTAGAAAAAAAGTAGGAATCCCAGTAGCGTTTCTAGGAAGAGGAGGCAGAGTAGAAGGGGATTACCGACTATACGACCTCACTACAGCGCAAAAACTGGCAAGAAAACCCCCTTATTGGAGTCCTATGACGGAAGAAGAGTTGTGCCAACAAATCACTGAGCTAAAGGGAGGGAGGTACAACATTAGAAATGGCAGAATCATAGGATTTAGAGATCCGGCTTATCTAAATAATCAATAAAATTTTTTAAAACGTACTTTTTGCTTACACAATACCTCAGACTCTGACTCATCAAGAATGCTTTAAAATCTCTACCTCTTGATCTCACTAGAGACTGTATGACTACTTGCGGATCTGTTGACAAAGAAACGTTGAATACAGCCGTATTTAAAAAATCTTTGAAATCATGCGGCTTCCTGGAGGAAGACAAGGTGATCAACGGAACCTCCCAAGAACGGTAAACATATTGCGGCTTTCCATCAGAGTCAACATTCTCCTTCCAGTGACCTCTAATGTCTATGAGAACTTCCCCTAACCTATTTAGTTTATACTTAGAAGCACGGTCTTTCAAAAATTTCACCATTTCTCTAAGATCCACAGCATCTTCTAAAGGAAATCTCCACTCGTACTGTAATTGCTCCCCTACAAATCTTCTTCCAGACCTAATCGCTTGCTCAAAAGACACTTCGGTTTCGTCCAGCAGAAAATAACGCATATTCCTAGTTTTCTCCCAACGTCGATTTTGTAAATACGTTGCATATCGTGGGATGAGGGTTTGTGGTTTTAATAAGCCCTCCTCATCGAGTAAAGATAGAAGCTGCTGCGCATGACGATGTCTCCTTCTCAGACTCGAATGAAAATAACTTAGTACAAAACCTGACATAGGCCTAGAAGCAGGAACCACAAGGTCATAACCTGTAACCATTAATTCGCTAATGGCTGGAAAAAATAAATTTCTCACCCTCCGCAAAGAATCCTCCCTCTGAACTAAAACTTCCAAACCACCCACCATAAAAACAAGAATCCGCCCACTTGTTATAAGCGTTTCCACTCAAGAATAGTTCCGAAAAGAGAGATACCGACATAATATATATAAACCCTGCCTGCTCAGGCGACATCCATGAGTAAAAAAGGGGTGGACTTAAGCTTAATAGTGGTCTCCTTATTCTTCATATCCATTGTTTTTATGATTTCTTCCTTCAAGAATCCGACGATTACCGGCGCACCCATCGGGGGGGGAGGCGGGGGTGGAGCCGAATGCGACAAATGCTACCCCTGGGTCTGCTACAATTCCGTTAGCTGCAGCAACAAATGCGGAGCCAGCCAAGTCTGCATCCCTTCCCCTGATATCTGCTGCGGATTATGCCCTTCCAATGAATACACCTGTGTTGAAAACAGTCAAACCACGAACGGGAACCCTGGCACCCTTGCCGGATACTGCACGGGTGAAGGAGAAGAATACTGCGACGGACTTGACAATGACTGCGATGGCATCATTGACGAACTGTGCGACAAAGACGTGGATGCTTACTGCGATGGCTCGATGTGGTACCGAAAAGACACTGGACAACAACCCCTCACCCAAACCTGGTTTAACGGCGAAGATGCGACCAGTGTCTACAAGAACCTTGCCACTTACTTTGACCAACAAAACGGGATCAAAGGACTCTATGTCAAAAACCTAAGAACTGGAACCTCCCAACTCATCCACCGAGACTCCACGAAATCTTCATTCAGCATTGTAGGCCCCGCAGCCATCTGGAAAGATTACGTCACTTGGTTCAATAAGACTTCGCCTGATGTGTATTATGACTTATTTGTCACGAATATAACCAGCGGCCAATCCTGGCTTTTGGGGGAAAACTTCCGATCCGTCAACCCCCCTGACATTTATGACAACTACATTGTATTTGACAGCCTCAACGCCACAGGTACCGGCCGATTCATTTACCTAGTTAACGCCTCCAACCCTGAAAGCCCAGTCCTCACAAAAATCACCACCCGAAAAGACGCCTTATACCCCCGAGTCCACAAAAACAAAGTTGTGTGGGAAGACGACCGCAATGCAAATGGCAACACCCAGGTCTACCTTTATACTATAACCACGCAAGTCCAGCAAGCCCTCACTGCCCAGGGCATCAACCACTATCCAGACATTTACGAAGACGCTGTA
>CAYOJS010000033.1:0-3976 GCA_964404345.1 uncultured Methanosarcinales archaeon | reverse complement strand
CCCATTATAACATGACTGCAGGCCAGCACCCCCCCATCCCCCACAATGGAAGCGATGTATTATGGACGCGACTCAACGGACAAGACATTGCCTATGAAGGAAGCATAGGCCTGGAAGACAATATATACGTCTACGACCTTCCCACCACCACGACCTACATAATCAGCCAATACGCTGGCGCTGATGCTTACAATCACAAACCTGCCATTTACGATCACCTTGTGACCTGGACCCTCGATGGAAAAAACTCGGCCAATCTATACCGAGACCTGTCTCCTGGCCCGATCTGCCTGCAAGGCGACTGCAATGATAGAAATGGCACGATCAATCCTGCACAAAATGAGCATCCCTTGTGCAACGACATCGATGAAAACTGCAATGGATGGATTGATGAAAACTGCTGCCCTCCCAGTACAGAGAGTATAGAGATCTGCAATGGCATGGATGACAACTGTGATGGTGTAGCGGATGAAGGATGTGACTTGGACCAAGATGGATGGTGCAAGGCAGGCGTAAGTTGGGAACCCTACAAAAAAAATCGTGTCACCTATAACCCCAACTACCAAGGCATCCCTTTCATACGAGGCCCTTACCTTGTATACCAAGACCAACGAAATGGCAGCAATGACATTACCCTCTACAACTTCAGCCTGGGAGGACAAACCTTGCTTACCACCAACCCCTCTAGCCAGACTTACCCTTCCATCAACAACCGAGATTTCAACCAGGTTTACTGGGACGACAGCCGCTACAGCCCAAACCCCTTATACCCCCAAGACCTCTTCCAATATGACCTCGCCACCCGACAAGAACAACGCGTCTGGCTGAATGACCCCCGCACAAAATTCTGCCCCCTTGCAAACCAGGATGCCCTCTTATTTGTACAAACTGTAGCCTTCAGCCAAAATGAACTGTTCCTCTACAACCTCACCACCGCCCAGATCACCCAGCTCACCAACGGCGGCGGAGTATACAGCTGCCTCTATACCCTAGACGGAAGATACGTTGCTTATGACTATACTATCCTGGGAATGGGCCTTACCGCCTACCTTTACGACCTTGCTACCAGCAAAGCCACTCAAATCATGCCCGGAACGGCCGCTTATGGCACAGAGCCTTCCGTGTCCAAAAACTTGGTCGCCTACCGAAACTACAACATGCCCGCCACCCAAAGACTTCAACTCTACAACATCCTCACCAACACCACCCAAAGCATCACCAGCAATTTCAGCCAAAACCCCCACCTAGAAGGAGACGGCGTTGTGTACTATTCAGACACTGACAAAACCATCAAACTCTACAACCTCAGCACTCAAAAAGAAAAAACCATCCTCAACGCCACCACCCTGCCCCTCTGGCTGGGAGACCGCGGGCTTAGCTACCACAATGGCCTATTCGCCTACACCCTTGCCCTAGGCGGATCTGACTATGATGTATACTATTTAGACTTGAACAAACCACCCTGCCAGCTTAGTGATTGCGATGACAACAATCCCTACCTCAATGCTCCCGGTGCTGAAATTTGTGATGGCATGGACAATGACTGCGATGGATTAGTGGATGAAGGATGCGATGATGACGGCGATACGCATTGTGACAGTAGCATGGACTGGAGTATCCACCCTACGCGAGAAATTATCCCCTTCAGCGCAGGATTCGTCTCCGCTGCCTATGGAAGATATATTGTGTTTGAAACGGCTGTGTATGATCCATTCTACAATCCATTGAATATCATTTTATATGACACCTACCAGCAAACTATGACCATTATAGGCACACTCGAAATCATCGAAAGACCTGCTATTGACCAAGACTTGGTCGCTTATATCGCAGGGGAAGACCTTCCACCTGATGTGCAAACAGACATCATCCTATACAACATAACCAGCCAAACTTCCACATACCCAATTAGTGAAACCTCCAATCAGCACAATCCCTCCCTACAAAAACCCTACCTGATTTACAGCGACGATCGAAACGGAAACCGAGATATTTATATGAAAAACCTTAATACGGACGTTGAAACCCCCATTGCAACCGGAAGCGGCATCCAAGATCGCCCCACCGTTTACTACCCTTACATTGTCTGGCAAGGAAACCAAGGGGGTAACTATGACCTCTATTCCTATGACCTTCGAACAGCCACTACCACCCCCATTATAACTGGAAGTGGGAACCAGAAGAACCCCTGGCTCTACAAAGACGCCTTGGCCTACCAAAACGATGCTTCAGGAGATTCAGAAATTTATCTTTACAATATGACTACCTCCATTGCCACAAGACTCACCAATGCTCCTGGAGAGGATATTGATCCGATTGTATATGGAGAACGCGTTGCCTACACTTCCCAAGCCGACTGGCAAAACCAAGGACAACTCAATGAAATCAACCTCACCACCCTTACCACAAAACCACTTACTAACCTGAAAGCAGGCCATGCTGCACTTCACGAAAACCTTATCTCTTACAGCGGAGAATATCAAGATACCATAGGACCTTCTCAATGGTATAGTCTCCTTCAATATGCCACTCGGTGCAGCGGAAGCGACTGCGATGATACAGATCCCTTGTGGTATGCGAACTGTGAATGCAGAAGTGCCCCGGACTACGATGTCGATACCTACCGTGCAGATACCTACCCTGAAACACCCTTAAATAATACTCCCAACAACATGGAATGGAACAACGAAATCTACGGAAACAACGTCGTCTACGAAGCCAACTACCCTAGCGGCGGCAACAAAGACATCTGGCTCTACAACATCGAAACCAACCAAACCACTGTCATCATCAACAACAGCAACGTCCAATACCCCCGCATCCATAAAAACCTGGTTGTTTGGCATGACCTACGCAATTATTCAGGCACCAAATCAGACATTTACCTATACAACCTCAGCAACGGACAGACCCGGCAAATCACAAGCGACCCCGAATACCAACTCAGCCCCGACATCTACAACAACTACATCGTCTGGCTTGATGATCGCAACAACCCCGGTGCACCCCCCTACCTAGGAAAGTACGATGCGTACCTCTACAACCTAGGCACAGGCACAGAAACGAGAATCACCCCCACCTCCACCGCCATCTCCGGAGGACAACGAAGAGACATCCACATCGACAACAACCTCATCGTGTGGTGGGACAACCGAACCGGAACGCCGGCGCTCTTTGCCTATGACCTGAATTACGGATTCACTAAACAACTCACCACTGACCCCAACCTATTCTCCTCCCCCATCGACGTCCACAACAACCACATACTCTGGCAAACCTACAACCAAGACCTCTGGTTAACGACGTACGACCCCTTCGCCCCCCCCAGCCAAACCTACATCCGCACCGTCGCCCGAGGAGCCAGCATTTACGGCAACACCGTTGTGTACACCTATAACGGCTGCTGCTATCAACAACAAAACATCAGCACAGAAGAGCTCTTCACCTACGACATCACCACCCACCAAGAAAAAAGAATCACCCACTACAACGGCCATAAAGAAGGAGGACACAACCAACCCTCCACCTACAACGACATCGTACCCTTCTCCGCCTACCCCAAACCCTTCCAATACGACATGTACTGGCTCAACCTCAGCAACTACATCTTCTGCGGCGACTGCAACGACAACAACGCCAGCATCCACCCCAACACCGATGAGATCTGCTACAACCACGTCGACGACAACTGCAACGGACAAATCGACGAAGGATGCATCCCACTAGAATGCCAAAGCTCCGTCGATGAAGACAACGACACCTACAACGCCAACGGCTACCCTGAAGAACAAGCCACCACCCAAGACGGAAAAGAAACCAACAACGAAGTATACGGCAACTACATGACCTACGAACAAAATAACGGCACAGGCTACCACATCCGACTCTACAGCCTTTTAACCAACACCAGCACGCAAATCGACACCAACCTACTCAGCCAAAACCCCGACATCTGGAAAGACGCTGTCGTGTACCA
>CAYOJS010000032.1:0-11025 GCA_964404345.1 uncultured Methanosarcinales archaeon | reverse complement strand
TCGGTCTAGGATTTGGTCGACTTGTGTAATAGCCCGGCTTTTAACTTGGAGGCCGAGGCTGGTCTTGGGTTTCCAGTCTTCTATTTTGAGTCCTTCGGGTTTTCGTTGTTCTCTTCGATCATTTCTGGCCATGGTTTCACTTTCCTATAATTTTTTGTTTGATATCGTTGAATGCCTTGTCCAAGGGGAGGGTTTGTTTCTTATACTGGCTAAATTGGTTTCCTGCCGCTTTACTCAGGTACTGTATGACGTGTTGTCCGGTAAGGCGTTCGTTGCTGGGCAATACTTTTTCATTGTGAGGAACATGGACGCCTCCTTCCAACACACCTTTTAGGAAAGCGTAGAGTCTTCCACCGGCAACCGAGGTTTGTAATCCCATGTCAAGGATGGCTTCTTTGACTTTTTTATCTTTGGCTTTTTTACCAAGGAGCAAGCCAGTTAAGTAGCTAGCCGGAAGGTTTTTCCTACCATACGCCCAGCCCAATTTAGTAAGTTCTTGGGAGGTTGTAGTAAGCAAGACCTTGTCCCCATCAGGATGGTATTGAATGATTTGTCCCATCATGTTCTTGTTGGACCTGCGAATAACCAGTCTTGGCTTCTCGCTGAGCAGGAGTTTTAAGCGTTTCTTGTAGTTGGTTTTTCCACTCTTTTTTCGGTGGTACGGGATGATGGGGGATTGGCGATTCTTCATGGTTTGCCTCCTTTGCCCAAGCCGTGTTCTTCTAGGTAGAGTTTGATGTGTCGCTTGCTTCTAAAGTAGCCGCCTTTGGATTTGTAGTACAAGTCTCGGAAGGTGGAGGGGTTAATGTACCTTTTTTGTTTGAGTTCTTGAAGGAATCTTCGTTGGATGCGAACCTTTCCCATCCAGGCTTTTTTCTGGGGCAGTCGGGCATGGGTGCCTCCTTTTCGGCTACCAGGTCCTTTCTGCAGGCCTTTTCGTTTCTGATTTTGGGTGTGCCGGGTGCGTCCCTTGGAAATGCCTTTAGTGGGGGTACGAATAATGACACCGTGGCTAATCAGGCCTCGAATGTCTGCTTTGGTGATGGCTTCTTTGATGTCATTGAGTTGCGTAGGATCGAAGCGGATGCGTTTAGAACCTACATTGAGCATCTGGCTTGCGAGTCTGCGTTGTACATTGAGTTGCATGGTTTCACTTCTTTTGGGTTAATACTTTTTCAGCTTCTCTTCGTTCTTGTTCTTTTTTCTCTTTCTCATCTACTGGTTTTTCAGTTTTCTCTTCTTTCTTTTCGACTTTTTTCTCAACTGCTTTTTCAGCTTGTTTTTTCTTTTCTTCGTACTGTGCCTGGAGTTTTTTGCGTTCTTGCAGGCGTTCTTCAACCTTGGCTTTGTACTTGACAGGGTCGATGTTCAGCACTTTGACTTTCTGTATCTCAGCTTCTTTCAGGATAGCCATTTTTTTGCGGGCACCCACTCGGCCCGACAAAACAATGCCTTGCTTGGTCTTGTCCATACGGGCAAGTTGAGCCAGATGGGTAACCAAAACAGGTTGCAATCCACTGTGATGCAAGCCTTTAACAGCGACAGGAGAGCCAAAGCCTCGTTTAAGGTTACTTACATAGCCTCTTCGGTTTTCTCGCACTTTGCTGTGAAGTCCTTTGGGTTTTCGCCAGTTCTTGGCCAATCGTAATTTCTTGTGAGCGTCTTGCCTGATAAAGTCAGGTTTATCGGCCTTGATCTTTTTACGTAGGGCTAAGAGTGCTTGCAGGTCAGCCGGTTTGGAAGTAGTTGTTTTTTTCATAGGAGGGCCTTTCCATCTTTGTCAAGTAAGTAAATGCCGTCTTGGAAGACGCGTTTGTCAAAGCCCGGCCGTCGAGTCAATTGTTCAATACTGGCCGCCGCTTGAGCAGTTTTTTCTTTGTCAATGCCTTGAACAGTGATTTTGTCGCCTTCTACTTTGGCCGTAACGCCTTCAGGAAGGGTCATGGTTCTGGGAACTGTTTCTCCGAGTAAGTTTTTGACTTCGAGGTTTTGTCCTTTGAGGGTCACGTTCATAGGGAAGTGGCCGGAGCAAATTTTCAAGTGATACGCGTGACCTTCTGTAACACCTTTGAATAGGTTTTTGAGGTGGGCTTTGTAGGTATTGATGATGCGCTTGTGGCGTTGCGTGTATTTGCGGGGAACATTGAAGAGGATCTTATTATTCTCGATCGTGGTTCGGATGTCAATGCTGTAAAAGGGTCTATAAACTTCTCCTTTGGGTCCTTTGACAGTAAAGGAATTCTGGCTAAAGCTAACGGTAACTCCTTGCTGAATGTCCAATTCATCCGTTGTTTTTTCGACCATGGTTAATAGCAGTAACTTACGAGTCTGCCTCCGATCTTTTTTTCTTTGGCCTCATTGTGGGTCATAAGGCCTTTGTTGGTGGTTAGGATGAGGATGCCGAAGTCTTTGGCGGGAAGGTATCGTTTCTCGTATTTCTCAAAGTCATCCAGTTGAACTTTAAAGCGGGGTTTGATCGCGCCAATCTTGTTGACGTGTCCGATGAGGCTAATTTTAAGGAGGTTTCCTTTGACATCTTGAATTTCTTCGCAGCTGCCGATGTATCCTTTATCTTGAAGGATGGTCAGTACCTTTTTGATGAGTTTGTTGTTGTTCTTAGTTAAAATCTCGCGTTTGCCTTTTCGTTCATAGAGCTGTATGAAGCTTAAGACATTGGCGAGTGGGTCGTTTAGGCTCATGTTTTTTCCTCAGCTGTATTTTTTGAATCCGATGTGCGATGCAATGTCTCGGAAGCAGCAGCGGCATAGGTTAAGGCCGTAACTTTTGATGTTGCCTCCATTTCCACTTCTTCCGCAGCGGCTGCAGCGATGAATGTTGCGTCCACTGGTTCTTTTTTTAGGAACATTGTATTTCAAGTACCTCTGGCACTTGGCTGGTTTTTCCTTGATTTGGTTCAGGGCTTTTTCGTGATGGCTGGTGGTCATTCTTCTCCTCGTACTTGGATTTTATAGGTTTCTTTGAAGTATTGAACAGCTTGTTCGTGGGTAATTCGATGAATAGGGTTGACTTTGCGTTTGGCAATCTTTCTTCGCTTGATGCGATAACCCGGTCTTTCAAGGGTAATACAGGCTTGCAAGCCAGTGATGCCAATGGTGGGATCGTACTTAACGCCGGGGATGTTGATGTATTCGTGAATGCCGAAGGCAACATTGCCATGGTCGTCAAAGCACGTCTCAGGCAGCTCATTGTCTTTGGCAGTCAATAAGCGGGGGATTAACTCCAATGCCTCGGTTCCGCGTAACGTGATCTTGCAACCAATAGGAAGGCCAGGTCGAATGCCCCAGTTGGCGATTCGTTTTTGAGTGACTGTCTTAACAGGTGGTTTTCCGGTGATGTTCGTAAGCAGCTGAACGCCTTTATTCATTCGAGCTTGATCCGTACCAGCGCCTACATTGAGCGTGAGTTTCTCTATTCGGATCACGCGCATGGGATTCATCTGGGTTTGAGTAACTTGTTGCATGGTACACCTATATCTTGATAACAGGTTTGTCTTTTCCGATGACAATGGCATAGGCCTTATTGGTTTGATGCGTTTGTTTCTCGCTCTTGAAGTAGAGCTTATTCTGTTGAATGTCTTCCACATGAGTGACGGTTCCGGCGTGTTTTCCTTTGTATAAAAGTACAGAGGCTCCTTTCTCCAATTTTAGGTGATCGATGACTTTACCATCCTTAGTAGCCAATACAAGGGTGTCGCCGGTTTTATAGCCATCTTTCTTTACGAGTAAATTGGTTCCATCCAGGAAGTTAAGTTGGAGTCCTTTGGTCGTAGCGGTTTTATTGGTGAGCTTGCACAGCCTGTTTTCAGCCTCTTTGCCGTTGATCTTCTGAAGGTAAAGTTTATTTTGCTTGTTGACCAGAAGCATATAGTGCTCATCCAGTTTAGGGAGGGTAAGGATGTCAAGGAAGCTCAAGGGGTATCGTCGGTCCTTTCGGCGCTTGCCATTAACCAAGACTTCTTCAAAGGTAACAATGTAATTGACTTCTTTCTTGGTGAGGGCTTTGCCGAGCATGTCCCGTAGGACAAAGTCCAAAGGCAAACTCAGTTCTCGTACTTTTCCTGGATTGGGCGTGGTAACCCAAACAGTCTTCTTTCTAGGTAAGTCCCAGGTTCGTGGTGCTGTAATTCGTTTGAGGTGCATTTTTTTACTCCTTCTTTTTATTGCTGTTAAGTTTTTCCATTCTGTATTTGTCGCTTGTATCCAAGTCCAAAATAAGGACATTAGAGGCATGAACAGGTGCGCGTACTTTGCTGCCATCTTTTTTCGCTATCTCAATCTTGGCAACGTAGACAAAGGATTCTCGGAGGTTGATGTGTTCGATCTTGCCTTCTTTTCCTTTGTGTTGTCCGCGGATGATCTTGACTTTGTCGCCTTTGCGCAACCGCAAGCTGCGACGTTGGTACTTTTCTCGTAAGGGTTTGTTGAGGTGAGCGGATAGGAATTTTCCTTTGACTTGCTTGTTCGCGTTATAGCGGTATTTGCGTTGTTTGCGGGGTTGCACGCTTCGTTTCCAACTGGCTAGCCATCGTTTCATACAATCATCCTCGCAAGTTTAGCGACGCCCGGCCATCGCTCGCAAGCTTCTTTGGCAATGGGTCCTTTGAAAATGGTTCCTTTGGGGTTGCCATCTTCGTCTTTAAGGACAACGGCAGCGTTGTCTTCGAATTTGATGCGTGTTCCGTCCAATCGGTGGTATTCTTTCTTTTGCCGAACCAAAACAGCAAATACAACTTGTTTTCGCATATCAGGCTTTCCGCGCTTGACAGCTCCCATGAGCAGGTCGCCGATGCCGGCTCCGCTTTTTCGGCCTTTGACGGTTTTCATGCGTCGAACATTGGTGATCTTGATGAGTTTGGCGCCAGAGTTGTCACACGTCTCAACATAGCTCCCGACTTGAAGTCCATGGGTGATCTTAGCTTTGATGGCTTTCATGATTTATTCCTCTGATTTTTTAACTTTTTTTACTTCCTTGATTTCTTTCTTACTATCCTTCGCTTCTTTTCCTTTCTTATCTTCAATCTTCTTAGCTGTCATGTCTTCCCCAGCAACCACTTGATGTTCGCCCAGCACTTGAACAACCGTGAAGTTCTTGGTTTTGCTGAGGGGCCTTGTTTCCATGATACGGACGACCTGATTGGTTTTGGCGTTTATGCAAGCAGGATTGTGGGCTTTGACGCTGCTGAGCAACATCTCCGTTCTTTCATATTTAGGCCAGTACTTGCGTCGTTCCCATTGGACCGTTACGGTTTTGGTCATTTTGTCGCTGATGACTTTGCCTACGAATTGTCGTCCTCGTACCCGGACTTCGCCATGGAAGGGACAGTTTCGATCCGTGCACTTAGCAGAGGGTACAGCAACATCAATGCCAATATTTTGTTTCATAGTTTAAGCCTCTCTTCAGGTCGCTTCATAATCAAACTACCTTGAATTTCTTTTCCGTTGATGTGAAAGGTGTTTCCTTTTTTCATGATGCGTTTCTCCTTTCCGTCCACCTGGAGGAGGAAAGTGTATTTGGTCTCATCGAGGACTTTGCCTCGAAGACCTTGGAGGGTTGAGTTTGAGCTATGCACGACCTCAAGCATCGATCCGATGTATTCCTCCGCATGGTTCTTCATGGTGTATTCAGCGTTCCGATCTGACTTCAATCGCTTCAGGACTGAAGCCGAGTTTGATCATCTCTTCTTTGGCACTCTTGAGGTGATCGCCTTGGAGTTCGATGACGCCGGTCTTGCAGGTTCCTCCGCACGAAAATTTGCTTTTGAGCTTTTTCGTGAGGTCTTTGATATTGATCTCGGTGACATTGATTCCTTCAATGATCGTGTATACTTTGCCAAATTTTTTCTTGATTGTCCGGATGACAATCCGTTGGCTTTCCTTTGCGATGGTCTCACATACGCAAAGTTCTTTAGGCAGTCCGCAGGTATTGCATACTTCACTCATTTTTGGGCTGTTTGTATCCTCGCTATTGTTTTTTTCAAGACTCGAATCTGGCCGGGGCTTTTAGGGTTGGCTCCGGTCGCGACTTGAGCGTTCAGTTTCATGAGTTCAACTTGAGCTTCTATGTGTTTCTTATCAAGGTCATCTTTGTTGAGGGCTTTGATTTCTTTGTACTTCATGCTTTCTCCTCAGTCTTCGCCTCTTTCTTCTTTTTGGGCGCTTTCTTGGCTTCTTTCTTTTTAGGCGCTTTCTTGGCTTCTTTTTTCTCTTTGGTTTCTTTGCCTTCTCCACCCTCAACAGCCTTTCCGATTTCCTTGGCAATTTCTTCCTTTACGGCACTATCATTTTTGACTTCTTCAACGCCGACTTGGCCAGGTTCACGGATGATGATGCGGTCAGGAAGACGAGTGTCAGGAGGCATGATGCTGACTTTGACGCCCGCAACTCCAGTCTTCAAAAACGCTGTAGCATAGGCGGTCTTAACACTGGTGATGGCCGTGTTGCCACATTTCTTAAGGTAACCATTGTAAAATCGCCAGGTTTTGGCTCGGCTGCTGGGGATTCGTCCGGAAATGAATATTTCCACGCCAAAGGCGCCCGCGCCCATGACATCGGTCATGGCTCGATGGCCGATTCCTTTGAATCGTAAGGGTCCAAATCGTTCTAGGGATGTGGCAATCATTTCAGCCACGATGAAGGGGTCGAGTCCAAGGACAGCAATTTCTTCGATTTCGATTTGAGGATTTTCCAATTTGAATTTTTGTTTGAGGTCTCTGGTTAGGTTGGCAATATTGGCGCCGCCTCGTCCAACGACCAATCCAGGTCTGCTCGCAGAGATCAAGATGCGCTCGCCTAATGGAGTGCGTTGTACTTTAACATCGCTAAGGCCGCTCTTCTGCAGGCTTTGGCGTACATACTCCTTAATTTGGTGTTCTTTCATGTTTTGACTAATGAATTTCCTTTCAATCATGCTTTCTTGGCCTCTGTTTTTTTAGCTTCAGTTCTTTTTTCCTTCTTCTATACTTCTTGTTTTTTGTATTCACCCAGCACAACTTCAATGTGAGTGTGTTTGAACTTACGTCGACTTTGTCGTCCGGAGTGGAAGGCTTTGGAGGATTGTTGAGGGATGACATGGATGATTTTTAAGTCTTTGGCTAGGCCTTTGTTGTGGGCGTTGGCTTCAGCACTTTGAAGCACGCGTAAGATGTACGTGCAGGCTTTGATGGGGTATTTTCCGCCTTTCATGCCTGCTTTGTGTCCGGCACCTTGGGTGAAGCGGTTGAAAGGGATGGGTTTTTTCATCTCGATCGCGTCTTGGAGAATTTGCTTGGCTCGTTCCAAGGGTTTGAAGCGGATGTGCCGGCAGATTTCAGAGGACGCTTTAAGAGAGATCGGCAAGTCTTTTCCGCTCGCTTTCGCGTGCTTATCCATCTGATATTCAGCATAGGCGTATTGGTATTGCGTCATTTATTTCACCGCTGTGTGTGCGCTGCTCTTCGTGGCCCCGATGCCGGGTGCGCTGTGATTAACCTTTTTACGGGTGAGCGTCAGTTCACCGAAGTAGCTTCCGATCATGTCAGCTTCGAGCATGACAGGAATCCATTCTTTTCCGGTGTGGATCTTGATGGTTTTTCCAACCATGCTAGGCATGACGAGCATGTCTCGAGCGTGGGTTTTGACTTGGTCTTTGGCTTCTATTTTTTTCCAGAGTTTTCGCATGGAGTCGCTAAAGCCTCGCTTGATCTTACGCCGCTGCTTGGAGGGTAATAGCAAAGAGAGTTCCTTCTCGGTGAGTTTCTGGAGTTCTTCCAGCGTCTTTCCTCGGTAGGTGAATATTTTTTTCGCCATGTTCGAAATTGCCTATTAGGCAATCCTCCAATTGGTTATCTGTGAGCAATTTTGAACCATGCTCAAAATTCCGCTCAATTTTCTGATCCTGTATAAGTGGAATTTTGCCATTAGCTCTTCTTGCCTCCTCTTCCGGTTTGTCTGGGTCTGATCTTACCGACCTTTCGTCCGGGTGGTGCGTGAGCAGGTGCAATCGTGGGTCGTCCTTTCTTGCTGCTTCGGCCTTTTCCGTACGGATGTGAGACGGCGTTCTTGCTGGTTCCGGACACGCTGGGCCAGTATTGGTGTTTAGCGCGAGTTAAGTGGTATTTGTTGCCTGCTTTGAGGAAGGGTTTCTCCGGTCGTCCGCTGCCTGCTGTCGTGCCAATGGTAGCTCGACAATCTGGATTAAAGATCTTCTCGACTCGACTGGGGAGCAAAACTCTTATTTCTTGGGCTGTTTTTCCAACGATTCGGGCGGAGAGTCCAGAGGCGCGAACAAATTTGCCGCCATCTCCCGGGTGGCTTTCAATGTTAAAGATTGTGACGCCTTCAGGGATGTCTTTGAGGGCAAGGACATTACCGATTTCAACAGGACCTTCGCCAAGCGTTTTTTGTTCGCCCACAGAGATGCCTTCAGGGGCAATGAGATGGCCTTCTTCGCCTGAATCATACTTGACTTGGACTAAGGGGGCTGTATGAATGGGGCATTTGATGATGTCTTGGACTACATAGGAGTTTCCTTTCTGATACTCGACTTTTCCGGCGAAGCGGAAGCTAGGCTTCTTGAAAACAGGGCTTCCCTTTCCTTGTCTTTGCTGTGTGATATTTTTTCCCATGGTTCATCCTTTTTACTTTTATAGCAATTGCAATTTTGTGCAATTGCTATACTAGCGAATCTCACTATTTTTTTAAGGTTTATGAGATTCGCTATTACATCAGTCCTAATTTAGTAGCTACATCAATAGCACGTGTGCTAGGTACAAAGCGGACATACGCTTTTTTGTCGCCGCCTCGGTCGATGAGCGTGTTGATTTTTTTAACTTTGACTTGGAGGAGCTTCTCAAGTTCCGCTTTGATCTCGGGCTTGGTAGCTTTTCGGTCGACGATAAAAACCAATTTGTTTTCAGCGTCCATCTTGCCGAGGGCTTGTTCCGTGCTAAGAGGGTATTTGATGATCATTTCTTGCTAACCCCTTTTTTACTCGGCGTTTTAGCCGTTTTAGTGTTTTTAGGAGTCTTTTTTTCTCCCGCCGCAGTGGGTCCTGTCTGTACATTTGCTCTCTCAGGAGTCTTTCGTTCGGATTTCTGGTGTACTTGAACTTGCTTGACAGAATGCCGGGTGAAGAGTTTGTTTTGGGAGAGGGATTCAATGGCTCCTTCTGTAAATAAGGTTAAGCGTCCATAGTGTGTGCCTGGTGCCAGCAAGCTAGCATTCAAGTTTTGAATATCAATAATGTCAATACCAGGTATGTTTCGGGCAGCTTGGAAGAGGGGGCTTTTTTGTTGAATAACGAGAAGGGGTCCTTTCTTGGTTTTGTATTTGCGTCCGCGGAGTTTTCCTTTTCCGGCTCGGACCCTTCGTTCACCACATCGTTCCAATTCCGCCGTTAAGCCTAATTTATGCAAAGCTTGAACAGCATCTTTGGTGTGTTGTAAGGTTTCGATTTTGTTTTCGAGAAGGAAGGGGTAATCTTTAGGTAAGTGATGACCGCGTTTTTGGACCAAGGTGCTAATCATCGTGGCTGCCATGGCGGAGCGGATGGCTTTTTGTCGTTCTTGTTGATTGATTTTCTGAGCCCAGATGTGTCCTGCTTTGGGAGGATGGGCTTGCCTTCCTTTGACCGTTCCGGGGGCATTGGCGCCGACAAAGTTGAATTGCGTTCCGTTTCTAGAAAGAACTTTTCGAGGCGTACGAGATTGTCCGCGTCCATAGGTTCCTTTGAAGTTCCTTCGTCGTTTGGAGAGGAAGGCACTGGCTTGTTTCCCCGCTTCAGGGAAGGCTCCATAGGGTTGGCGGTTGTTGTTTTGAATCGCAAGAACAGCTCGTTGAATGATATCCGCTCGAACAACTTCATTGAATTGTTCGGGTAAGTCTTTCTTGCCAACTTCGCTGCCAGTAATGGATAATACTTTGAGTTTCATGTTTATCGCCCTTGCTTGCTTTGCAAGCTGATGTGTTCAATCGTGGGAAGTGGAATGTCTCGTTTGGCTCGGATGGGTTGTGTCATTAATATAAGGCGTTTCTTGGCGCCGGGAATACTGCCTTTAACCATTAAGTAGGTGCTTGTGACAACGCCGTAGTGGGGCCATCCGCCTTTGGGATTGACTTCTTCAGGCTTATCGCTGATCTTTAAGATTTGGAGATTGTATTGGACGCGTTGGTGGTAGCCCATTTGTCCGGGGTGCGCGACTCGGTGCATGAAGTGGGCATGTCCTTGCCAACCTCCTAAGGTACCGACACGTCGGATGCCTTTTTCGGTCTTGTGCATCTTCAAACCAATGCCAAATCGCTTGATGCTTCCTTGGTATCCTTTTCCGCGGGTTACCGCGTGAAGGTCAAGGAGTTTTCCTTCTTGGAAAACATCTTTAACGCTGATGTCTTTGTCGAGGTGTTGTTTAACAAAGGCGAGCTGGTCGGCCATTTTTCCACCGAGCGCCAGTTCAAAGACCTCGGGCTTTTTTTTCAAGCCGATGAGCTTGGGTTGTGTACAGACAACAACACGCATCTCTGTATATTGGTCAAGTTTAACCTTGTCCAGGTCAGCAGCAGTCGCAAATTTTTTAGGAACATTGACTTTGCGCTGAATTTCAGGTTCAGTTTTGAAGAAAAATTGAGTGGCACAATTTGGGCCATTGTAGGTATCGTGGTAGAAACGGACTTGGAGAATGCGCATGGGGGGACACTCGATGATGGTGGCGGGGATGGAAATTTCAAGGCCTTTACTGACACTGTGCTTCCGCGTGTCAGTCACAATGAGATGCGTCATCCCTGCCTTGTAGCCGGGGAAGCCAAGGAAGCTCGCAGTGGAACTCTTGGTCCAACTTCGGATGCGCGCATAGGCTCGATTAGCCCGCTTTCTAGGCCAGACTCCCATGCTTCCGAATCGAGGTCTTTTTGGTTTAGGCATTGATTCCTCTAAGCCTGCAAAACCGCTGCCTTAAGTACGAAAGAGAACGTAATACCCCAATCGTACTGGCAAGGGTTCCTTGTCAGGCTATGTTCTATATACTAAGTCGGT
>CAYOJS010000031.1:2601-11039 GCA_964404345.1 uncultured Methanosarcinales archaeon | reverse complement strand
TGTTCTGTATGCCTCGCTAAGTCCGAATTGTTCAAAACTCATCGTCGATCACCTCATATTTTATCGACGATAAACTACTATTTATAACTTACGAAAGAAGGAGGTTATTCAAACTTCTCTATCTTTTTTCCTTAATAAGCTTTATAAGCTTTCTTGCAATCCATTGCTGTATGGCAGAGCTCTCAGTGATCATCCCAGTGTTTAATGAGGAGGAAGCGATTCGCAAGACTCTTCGGGAAGTTCAAGGGGCGTTGAAGAGAATAAAGTCTCATTCTGAGATTATTGTGGTGGATGATGGCTCTACAGATAGTACTTCATTGATTTTGAAGAATTTTACAGGAATTCGGTTGCTTAAGCATGTTAAGAACCAAGGGTATGGGGCGTCGTTGAAGACAGGGATTCGTGAGGCAAAGGGAGATTGGATCTTGATCATGGATGCGGATGGTACCTATCCTGTGGATGCCATTCCTAAGCTATTGAAAGAAACAGCACAGTATGATATGGTCGTGGGAAGTAGAACAGGTGAAAACGTCAGCATTCCATTCTTTCGTAGGCCGGCGAAGTGGTTCTTGAATAAGCTCACTACGTATCTTACGAGAACGCAGATTCCAGATCTGAATTCAGGCTTGCGTGTTTTCAAGAAGGAGATGGCAGAGCGCTTTTTTCATCTCTTCCCTGATGGCTTCTCGTTCACAACGACAATCACAGTAGCTTCTTTAACAAATAACTATTCAGTGAAGTTTGTTCCAATCAATTATTATAAGCGCAAAGGAAAATCTACGATGCGTCCATATCAGTTCTTTGCTTTTCTTCAGTTGATTGCTCGCCTGATTACTTATTTTAAGCCGTTGAATTTCTTTTTGCCGATTAGCATCGTTTTGTTTCTGATGGGGTTTGTAAAAATGATCATTGACTTGTCTGGAGCCAATCATTTTGGGGTGGGGGGGGTTATGGTAGTATTGGCAAGCATTCAGTTGTTCTTCATGGGGTTACTGGCGGACTTGATCATTCACCGAACGAAATTGTAGAGTTTATATAGAGTAGGGCTATGAAGATTTTGGAGTAAGACAAGATGAGTAAAAAATTTGAAAAGGGAGTAAAACATTCTCATGTTTACAAAACAAGTTTTTTATTCATCGCGGTTTCAGTGATCTTAGCCTGTTCGAGTCTCTGGGTGAATCGTCCAAATCTATGTCAGTATTGTGATAAAATAGCTGTTTTGATGTATAGCGCAGCGATTGGCTTATTCGTCTCTTCCTTGTTGTGGATGGTGCTTTGGAGAAAAAAAGAGAAGGAGTGGACAAAGTATCTTTGGGTCGTTATTATATTTTTATTTGCTATCCAGTTTATCACACTATTTACGTATGATTATGACTTGGACGGAATCATTCATACATATTATACATGGAGGATATATGATGGAGCCATGCCGTATAGAGATTTTATCATCATGGATAACCCGTTAAGTTATTATGTCTTTTCCCCGCTTTTACACATCATCCCAGAAACCTACCATGTATATGCTTTGAGGGTGGTCATGTTTATTTTTTACTTTCTCATTCTTTTTTTTGTGTATAAAACCTATAAACTATTAGAGAAGGAAAAGAGGTTTGGCTTGGTTGCAGTGCTTCTCTTGATGTCGCAAGGGTGGTTTTTTGCGAATATGTTTATTGTACGGCCAGACGTGCCGATGACTTTTCTTATTCTAGTGAGCATCTATTTTGAGATAAAGTATCTTAAATCACCTAAACCGGCTAAGCTTTCTTGGGCAGGATTTTTTAGTGGTTTAGCGTACCTGACAAAGCAGAAAAGTCTATTTGTTGTTCCAGGGCAAGTTCTGGGGTTGGTTCAATTTAAGAAATGGAAACCAAGCAGTCTTACATCTCTCATAAAAGAAGGGGTGTGGTTCTTTTGGCCTTTTTTGGTTCTAATACTCGCAGGGCTAGCGTGGTTATTCTATAATGGCACTCTTTGGAAGTATTATCTATATGCTATGCAGTTGCCTTTCTTGGTTGATATGGGTTATTCTGTATGGAATAATGTATTCTCGATCGTGTTCGCTTTCAATATTCTCTTTTGGGGATTAAGTGTTTTTGCGTGCATCTACTTCTTGAGGAATCGCAAGGCTTCTACTAACTTATTATTATGGGCTTTAGCTTCTTACCTTTTCCTTTTTATTATGTTGATTGCGAGGAATCCAACCGCCCATTATTTCTTACCCATTCTTCCTATATTGGCCATTCTCTTAGGAGTTTATCTTTCAAAGGTAAGGGGTAAGCTTCTTATTTTGCTGATTGTATTGGGAATTATTTTTACAGCAGTTTTTCAGTCGCTGTATTTTCAGGGGGTTTATTCAAAGTTATCTGGGAATAAAGAAACCGTAGACTTTGTTTTGACGCATAGCACAAGTAAGGATTATTTCCAGGATTTTGGAATTTGGATGCTTCGCAAGCCGACATATATATTTTGGTACAATCCACTTTACTGGCTCGAACCTGAACGAGCTCCCAAAGGGTTAGTAGACCTCGGAATTTACAATGAGAGTATCTTGTTTGATTCGTTCAAAGAAAGAACTCCTAAATTTATTTATATAACTCCAGGGTTTTTTGATCAGAGTTTTGTCAATAAAACGTTTAAGGTGTTCATATCGGATCATTTCTACCCAATAGGAAAATATAACTTGTATGTCCCTGCAGTGCAGGTGAATTGTTCAAAAGATTCTCAATTTGATGTCTTATATGCTGGGGGTTATAGTAAAATAAAGGGGGCAGTGGGTTGTAGGGTGGATGGAAAAGAAGTAAAAGACAAAACATGCCTTCTCAAGGGAGTTCATAGTTGCTCATGCGGTGTTCCTACAGAAGTGGTTTTAGAGCTGGATTATTCAGAAAGTAAAAGCCATTGTGAGCCTTAGGGGTCGCAAAAGATTTTTAAACGCCCTGGGATCCCTAGGTGTTGTATGAAGATTCCTTCTTTATCTGTGATCATTCCAGTATATAATGAGGAGCGTTGCCTGGCTCGGCACTTAATGGAAATAGTACGCTTTCTAAGAGCAAATGTAAAAGATTTCGAAGTGATTGTAGTAGATGATGGCTCTAAAGACCAGACACCAAATATTTTGAAGCGTTTTAAAGACCGCGTAGTTGTGTTGAGAAACGATCCAAATCAAGGGAAGGGGTTTAGTGTGAAACGCGGTTTTCTAGCTTCTTCAAAGGAATGGGCGTTGTTCACGGATATAGATCTTTCTACGCCTTTAGAAGAGATAAACAATCTTTGGCAGTTTCATCGTTCACAGGACCTCATTTTTGCTTCGCGTTCCATGCCTGGAGCAAGGATCATTGAGAAGCAGGGCGGATTAAGGCGTATGTTAGGAAGAGTATTTCCATGGCTGGTTAGGCTCTTGGTGTTGCCTGGTTTCTATGATACGCAATGTGGTTTTAAGATGATGAGTAAAAAGGCCATTCAAAAAGTGTGTCATCGTCAGAAGATTGGTCGCTATGGTTTTGATGTGGAGCTGTTGTTGATTGCAAAGCGTCAAGGGTTAAGGTTGAAGGAAGTGCCGGTGACATGGAAGAATTCGGATCGAAGCACATTGAACCCGTTCAGGGACCCCTTTAAGATGTTGTTGGAATTGATGCGAATTAAGTGGAATGATCTTAAACGTTTATATGGTTAAGGTGTCTGAACTCCACTTAAGGTAAGAAAGTAGAGTGGAGTTCTGAGCCAACAGAAACGTTATGTTTCTGTGGCCCAGGAACACAGAAATCAGTAGATTTCTGGTTCAAAGGAGCTTTGCTCCTTGAACGTGGAATCATATTCCACTGTTCCAGAAATGCTCAGCATTTCTGTGAAGCTACGCTTCCCGTGACACGCTCAAGAACCGCTAAGGGGCACTCTAGGTTGGCGGTTCTTGACGGGCCTTTTTAAGCCTTTCTCATCGTCAGTAACCTTTAAAAACGACCGGGGCTTCTTAGCAATCGTCTACTAAGGAGGAATGATGCAACTTTCAGATCTCACATTTGCCAGATACTTGGTGAAGAAAGACAATGTGTCGCCAATCTTTCTAATTTGGGAAGTGACGAATCGCTGCAATAGTCGTTGCGTGACATGTTTCAATTGGGATAAAGTAATGGATGTAAGAAAGCGTGAGTTGGATTTAAAGCAGCTCGAAAAAGTAACCAAGACAATGAACGCTCACCTACTCGCACTTGCTTTAACTGGAGGCGAACCATTCATCCGGGAGGACTTGGTGGATGCGCTTAAGATCTTCTATAAAAATACAAAGATGAATTTCCTTACCATCCCCACCAACGCTATTCATACTGATTATATTTTAAAACAAGCAAAAAAGATTTTGGATTTCTTTCCAGGGCATTTCACCATTGACATTTCTATTGATGGCATCGGTCCCATGCATGATAAGATTCGGGGTGTGAAGGGAAACTTCCAGCAGAGTGTGAAGACGTTTAATGGTCTTATGAAGCTCAAAGAGAAGTATAAAAACCTCTCCGTGGGTGTAAATACCTGCATCAATAGTGTGAATCAAGATTCGTTTATGGATATTTACAAGTACATCAAGGCGCATTTCAAAGGGTTGGATCAGCATAATTTTGAGGTTATGCGCGGTAGTGGCAAGGATCCGCATGTAAAAGGCCCCCCGATAAAATGGGTGATGAAGCATCTCAAAACGATTAAGGCAGTATTGGAATCCTATAATTATCACAACACCGGGCTCACTCAGCGCTTCCTCAAAGCAGCAAAACTTCGCTATCATGATGTCGTAACGGAGCACATGAAAGAAGGAGGTGAGTGGCTGCCCTGTACGGCAGGTAAGTTAGCAGCATACATTGATTGCGATGGAAACCTCTTCCCGTGTGAGCTCTATCGTCCCATGGGCAATTTGGCGGACTTTGATTATGACTTTAAGAAATTGTGGAAGTCCGAGAAGGCAGATGAGATTCGAAAGGAAATTTATGATACTAAATGTAAGTGCACCCATGCCTGTTTCCAGTACATGAATGTTCTTTTCACACCCAGTGAATATCCGAAGATCGCCAAGTACATGGTGACGAAGTAGAGCTACAAACCTTTAAATAATCAATTCCAGGTCATTTTACCATGAAGAAGCCCTTTGTCTGCGTCACGATCATTTTCAAGCAGAGGAATCCTTGGCTAGATACTTGTGTTAAAAAGTGCTTAGCGCTCAAACCCGCACCGGATGAAATTGTGCTGGTTCCAGATGATCATTCTGCAGATGCGTATAAGAAGAACAAGAAGATAAAAGTGGTTCTGAGCGGGCCGTTGAATATTCCTAAGAAGAGAAACATCAGCATCAAGGCTGTGAGCAAGAAATGTGACATAGTGGCGTTCATTGATAGCGATGTGTATCCTCATCCAGATTGGTTTAAGAATGGTTTGAAATACTTAACAAAGGAGCTGGGTGCCGTCGGCGGTCCAAATCTCACCCCTCTTGAGGATAATTATTGGATGCAAGTAACGGGCAATGCCATAGAGTCTCCATTTTGTTATGGGGGTGGGTACATTAGGCATACGCCTGTTTCACCTCGGTTTGTTGAGGAAATGCCGACATGTAACTTATTTGTCTGGAAAAGATTGATTGAAAAAGCAAGTTATTTTGATGAGTCGTTAGCTACAGGAGAGGATGCCAATCTTTGTGCGAAAATTAGAAACTTAGGGTATAAGGTGGCGTATCGCCCGGATGTTCGAGTGTATCATCATCGTAGGCCATTGTTCTCTCCGTTCATCATACAAATGTACAGGTATGGTTTTTTCAAAGGAAAATTATTCAAGGAAAATGCCTTACGCCAGTTTTATTTTTTAACGTCCCCGCTTTTCTTCTTATTTGTTGTTTTAGGCTGGATCTCGTTGTTCATTCATCCTTGGTTAGGGGGATTGTATAAGGCCGTTTGGTTGGTTTACCTTGTCTTGCTTATCATAGAAGGGGCTCGTACAAGTAAGAAGATCCTAGAGGTCCCATTTACGATGATGAGCATTTTCTTGCTTCATGTGAGTTACGGGTGGGGGTTTGTGAAGGGTATCTTTTCCGCATAAAGGGTCTTTTTAAGCCTTTCTTTTTCGACGGGAGAGTGCGAAACATTTAAAAATAACTCAAGCATCTCTTAACAATCGTTATTATTGGGATGGTATAGGGTCTGCTATGAAAATCGCACTGGTTAATCCACCACAAGTTTTTTCCAGGTGGCAGATTGCTGCAGGAGTCATTCCTCCCTTGTCTGTTCTTTATCTAGCGGCCTATTGCCGTCAGCATGGTCACGACGTGAAGATCGTGGAGGCCTTAGTGGAGGCTCCAGATCAGATTAATACAATGGAGGATGTCTTAAATTATAGGGGGTTGGATTTTGATCAGATCGCACAGCGAATTGATAAAGATACCGATGTGATCGGTATTTCAAACCTGTTCTCGTTTGCCTTCCCTGTCATCTTAAAGATGGCAAAGGACTTAAAGAAGCGTCGTCCGAAAGCCAAAATTGTATTAGGAGGCGCTCACCCATCAGCAACCATGTTTCAGACGGCGAAGTTCAAATGTTTTGATTACATTGTGAATGGGGAGGGTGAAGATACCTTTTTGAAATTGTTAGACGTGATTGCAGGCAAAAAAAAGATTGAAGAGTTAGACGGGATTGGCTATCATAAAGGGAATCAGATCATCGTGGTTCCTAAGAAGGATTACATTGAGGACCTAGACTCGCTTCCGTTCCCGGCAAGGGATATGATCCCTCTGGAGAATTATTTCAGAGTGAGAGAAGCGCATGGTCCTTCACAGGAGCGTTGGACGCCGATTCTCGCCACAAGAGGTTGTCCTTTTATCTGTACCTTTTGCACTTCCAGGATTTGGAATCGCAAGTGGCGGGCGCGCAGTGCAAAGAACATTGTGGATGAGATTGAGCATTGCATGAAGAAGTACGATATTACAGAGTTTCATTTTGAAGATGAGAATCTAACATTAAATAAGCCTTTGACGTTAGATATGTGTAAGGAAATTATAAAGCGCGGGTTGAAGATTAAGTGGCAGACGCCGAACGGAATTCGCGCTAGCGCTACAGACGAAGAAATGTTAGATGCCATGAAGGCCGCAGGTTGTTACCATATCACCGTCGCGCCAGAGAGCGGTTCTCAACGAGTGTTGAATGACATCATCAAGAAGGGGCAAAACTTCCCTCATGTAGAGCGAGTAGTTCAATATGCGGCAAAGATAGGTATCAAGGTGGCTGCGTATTTCATTCTTGGTTTGCCTGGTGAGAAAGTGGAAGATATGGAGATGACCATTAAGTATGCTCAGCGTCTAGCAAAGGTTGGTTTGGATGAAGTAGCGTTTAGTTTGTTCATTCCCTTACCCGGTTCGGATCTATTTACACTTGTGCAGCAGCAAGGAAAAGCGCCAAAAGATTGGTCCTATGGGGGGAGCATTCAGACCTTGAGTGTGGCGAAGTCTTGGTCCGACCACATCACAGACGAGCAACTCTTCAAATACCGTAAAAGGGCTTACTTAAAGTTTCATGCAACCAAGTTCTTCTATCACCCGCAAAAAGTGCTTTGGTCCATTATGAATATTTTGAGGGATCGTCAAGAGACCAAGACCGAGCGTGCTGTCAGTACCCTCCTCAAACGATTTATTGGGGTGAAGAGTTCAAATTCGATTAAGGTTCGTCCTGCGGAGAGTTAATCATGACGAAAACCAATCAGGAGTATGCCTCGCAAGGTAACTTCACGTTGGTGCCAGAGAATTATGTGGCTATGAATGATGAAGTGATTTTGAAGAAGGCTGTGGAAAAGGCGCCAAAGGATCCGAAGGTGAAGTTTAAGATTGTTCATGATCACCCAGGTTGCATTGGTTGTGCGGCGTGTGTGGCCATGCACGGCCCGAATTGGGAGCTTCGGGAAGATGAAAAGAGCATGCCTCATAAGTTTGATCTTACTGAGGATGATTACGACGGGAATATGCGGGCCGCCCAGAACTGCCCAGTAAACGTAATCCACTTGGTAGACTTGAAGACGAAGAAGAAGTTGATTTAGCCCTTCGGAGTCGTTCTTCTAAGTGATCTCCTTCTTTGCCTTCTGGAAGATATAGTTTAGCTCCGTCAGGAGTGGTGTATTCACGAAATTGTGTATAGCTGGGGAATTCTTTCAATCTTGTGTAGATGTAATCATATTTTTGGCCAGGGTGTACTTCTGCCTTGTCAAACGTTGACCAGGGTAGAAACCAAACGTTTCGATGTTGCATCTGTCGTTCTAAGAAGGTAATGCGACCTCTGCGGATGCGTCGAATGGGCATGCTCAACTCGTATAGGATAAACGCCCAGACTAAAGTTTGTGTCGGGTTGTCTCTTCGATAATGGGTTCGTTGTTTTTCATCAAAAGTCCATTGCGCATTGTACCTTTTATTTCGATTTTTAATCTCA
>CAYOJS010000031.1:1215-2571 GCA_964404345.1 uncultured Methanosarcinales archaeon | reverse complement strand
GTATCTAAGAGGTCAATCACTCGGTCTCCCAGCGTGCCGGCTTTTTTAGGGTTTATGGTCACGCCTGTTATGCCACTCAGCCAGAGTTTACTGCAAATATCAATGTAATTCGTTGATGTCCTCCCTTTCATGAGAAGGGGATTTGGCGGGGCCTTATAAAAACGAGTGCAGCGTACATAAATGCTATATAGAAAAGAATGATCTTAAGGAGCTTCCAAGAAGCTTTATTAACCTTCTTCTCATCCAGTTCAGTATGAAATTCGCCATCCGAGATGATGATACCAGTTATTTTACGCAGCCCAAGGACTTGGAAGTAGTCTATGGGGCAATCTGGAAGCGCTGTCCCATCTCCTTAGCTATTGTTCCGTTTCATGCGTGTACAAAGAGCAAAGGCATTCCTCAGAAGTATTGGTCAGGCGATAAAGTCTTTCCAGTAGGGGATAATAAGCCATTAGTCGCTTTTCTAAAGAAAAAGATCCAGGAAGGTAAAGTCAGCATCCTGCTGCATGGTTACAGCCATAAAAACTACTCCACAGGCCCTGAATTTGTAGCGGGTAATAATTTATACGAAAAGGTAAAAGAAGGAAAAAAATACTTAGAAACGCTGTTCGGTGTGGAAGTAAAGTCATTTGTTCCACCGCATAACAAAATCTCAGAAGAAGGCCGAAAAGCAGTAGCAAAAGCAGGTCTTAATATCGCTTGCCATCAATCCTATCTTCCTTGGCTTCGCAAGATGAATTGGAAGAATGCAAAAGAGAAGGCCTTGTTCTATCTAGTCTCTCAACAAATCCATTACTATCCGTTTGTTCTGCAGGAGAAAGGATATAAAGAGTTGCAGTGCGTTTCCTTAGTTCCGTCCAAAACCTTGAAAGATCTGCAGAATGATTTCATGATTGCTGCAAAGGAATACGGTCATTTCTGCCTCAACACGCACTATTGGGAAGTCAAAGGAGATATGAAGAAAACCTTCGATGAGTTCATGAGATGGGTGCATACCTTCATGCCAAAATATGGTAGTGTGGATGAATTGTTCAAGTAATAGCGCATCTCGTTAATAATGGAACATTGCGAGATTCGCTAGTATAGCAAAGTGCTTATGAATAAAGTTTCATTATTTATGCACTTTGCTATAAGATTTTCCAACTTTTTCAAGGGCAGGGGGTGTTTTAAATATTAGGATTCTACCCAAAACCATTTAAAAAGCCTTGATTTGTAGAGAGAATATGTGTGGCATTTGCGGCATGAATTGGGAGGATAAGAAGCTCGTCCAGCAGATGACAGACTCCTTAGTTCATAGGGGCCCAGATGAGGAGGCTTATTATACAGACAAGAGCCTCAGTTTGGGTATGCGTCGTT
>CAYOJS010000031.1:0-1205 GCA_964404345.1 uncultured Methanosarcinales archaeon | reverse complement strand
GCTATTATTGATTTGAAGAAAGGATTGTACCCAGTAACAAACAAAGAGGGCACTTTATTTCTGGTGTTTAACGGAGAGATCTACAACTTTCCAGAGTTAAAGGCGGAGTTGGAAAAGAAGGGTTATCAATTCAAAACAAATACAGATGCAGAGGTCATCACACAGGGTTACGACGCGTTCGGAATTAAGATTCTGGATAAGTTGAATGGCATGTTCGCGATTGCTTTGTGGGATTCGAAGAAAAAGGAGTTGATCTTAGCAAGAGATCGGTTTGGAGAAAAGCCTTTATACTATTATCATAAGGAGGGAAAGTTTATTTTTGCTTCGGAAGTTAAGGCCTTGCTTCCTGCAAAGATCGATCGCAGCTTGGATCATCAAGCCTTGCATGATTTCTTAACGCTTCTTTACTTGCCGGGCGACGCAACGTTATTCAAGTATGTGAAGAAGCTTTTGCCCGCCCATTACTTGATTTTAAAGAATGGAAAAACCTCAATTAAGAAGTACTGGAGTCTTCCTTCGCCTAAAGAAATGAGTTGGGCAGAAGCCGATGCAGCAAGGGAATTAAGGAAGTTATTGGAGAAAAGCGTTGCGCAGCGCCTGATTAGTGATGTCCCATTAGGTGCTTTCCTGTCGGGAGGCATCGACAGCAGCACGATCGTAGGGCTCATGTCAAAGATCATGAAGGAGCCCGTCAAGACCTTTTCAGTTGGATTCGGAGAGGAGAACGATGAGCTAAAGCATGCAAAAACCGTAGCGGATCATTTTGGCACAGACCATCATGAGCTGCTTGTCACGTCAAGTTTTGCCAAGCGCCTTCCAGAGGTTGTATATCATACAGACGTCCCCACAGCCGACCCAACGTGCATCCCGACGTTTTACCTGTCTGAGTTCGCAAGGAAGAAAGTGACGGTCGTTCTTACGGGAGAAGGAGCGGATGAAGAGTTCTTTGGTTATGGTAGGATTCAGCGGATGCTGCAGGTTCAGAGATTAGCGACTCATTACAAAAAAGTTCCTTCCTTGATTCGTAAGGGGGTAACGAAGCTTATCAGTTTGACGCCGACCTTGCAAGTTCGAAGAAGATTGAAGCGTCTTCCTAATTTGGAAGATCTTCCCACGTTTTACATGGAGAGCAATGGTGTTTTGAATGAAGAAGAAAAAGTCGATATTTATGCCTCTCCTCTCAGGGTAAAACCGACGCAGCGCTT
>CAYOJS010000030.1:6275-11257 GCA_964404345.1 uncultured Methanosarcinales archaeon | reverse complement strand
GGTCGATTAAACGCTTATGGACGCGCATTTCATAATGGTCGCAGGTCGCTGTTCCATTGCCACAAGGAGTCTTGCGAGTGGTTACTTTCATCGTTTTCGTGGGTAAGGGAATGGGCCCGCGCATGACAACGCCCGTTTTTTCGGCGATGTTCTTGATGTATTCGCATGTCTGGTTGATCTTAGAAATATCGGTGCTGGCCAGTTTGATGCGTGCTTTTTGCATGGTATCTCTTTCTTGAATCGTTGCGTGGACCTGTCCGGATGAAGCTCGTGTTCACCTAGGAAAAAATAAAGGTGAAACCGGTTTAGCCGGTCTTTTTGGTGAGCTCCGTACACATTCCAGCAGCAACAGTTACGCCGCTGTCTCGAATGGCAAATCGGGCCAAGGGAGGGAATGCTTTTTGCGTTTCTACGACCAGGGGTCGCATGGGTTTAAGCTTGACAATGGCCGCATCTCCAGTTTTGATGAAGTCAGGTTTCTCTTTGACTGTTTCACCTGTTGCGGGGTTGATTTGCTTTACGATTTCCACAAACTGGCACGCAACTTGTGCGGTATGGATGTGGAAAACGGGTGTGTAACCAATGGTAATGACACTGGGGTGGTTTAAGACGATGATCTGAGCCGTAAATTCGCTTGCCACCGTGGGTGGGTTGTCAGCCGGTCCTAAGACATCTCCTCGCGTCACGTCTTTCTTGCCAAAGCCTCGTACGTTAATTCCGACGTTGTCGCCGGGTTCGGCACTTTGCATTTGTTCGTGGTGCATTTCAATGGTCTTAACTTCGCCAGGCACTCCTTTTCCTTCTCGTCCAGGCATGGCAATGACTTTATCGCCGACTTTCATGATGCCTGTTTCAATTCGTCCGACAGGTACGACGCCGATTCCAGTGATGTTGTAGACATCTTGGATGGGCATGCGTAAAGGCAAGGTGGTGGGTTTTTCAGGCTCTTTCAATAGGTCGATGGCTTCTAAGAGCGTAACTCCTTTGTACCAAGCCAAAGGTCCTTCGGCTCTTTTGACGATGTTTTCTCCTTTGAAGCTGGCAGCGGCAATGAAGGGAATGGTCTCGGTTTTGTAACCGGTGCTCTTCAAGAGTTTTTCAACGTCTGCCTTGACTTCGTTGTATCGGGCTTCTTTATAGTCGACACCAGAGATGTCCATCTTGTTGACCAAGATGATGATTTGTTGGACGCCCAACATCTTTGCCAACATGGCGTGTTCTTTTGTTTGGGCGTTTACGCCGTCGTTCGCAGCTACAACCAATACGGCTGCATCGGCTTGGCTGGTTCCAGTGATCATGTTCTTGATGAAGTCTCTGTGGCCAGGTGCGTCAATGATGGTGAAGTAGTATTTGGCAGTCTCGAATTTTTTGTGGCTTAGGTCAATGGTTACGCCACGTTCTCGTTCTTCTTTGAGTTGGTCCATGACGAAGGCAAATTCGAATCCGGATTTGCCTAATTCCTTGGCTTTTTCTGTGAGCTTTCGCATGGTTTGTTCATCAATGTTTCCTGAGTCATAGAGAAGTCTGCCTACAGTGGTACTTTTACCGTGGTCTACATGTCCGATAAAGACGAGGTTGATGTGGGGTTTATTCTTAGCCATTCGATTCCCTCCAATACTTAGTTCAAAGTATGATGATTAGGCGAAAGGGTCGACCTTTATAAAACTTACTATTTTTGTCGAGTAAGATTTTTATATTTCTTGTTCGAATAGGGGGTGATGGTTGGTGAGGGGGGTAAAGAAAGTGTGGACTTAGAATTGTTGTTAGGCAGGGCTAGAGCTTACGTGGCGGGGGACTCAAGGCTTCAGTGGTTGGAGCAGACTTTGGAAGGGTTTCCTGAAGAATTAAATCCTTTAGGGGTTACCAAGCATTTAGTGGAAGTAGGGGATATAAAGATAATCGAGCAGCGATTGGATCGGGTTCGAGTATATGTGGATGGTTCGTTATGGCGGCGGTTATTTTTTTCTAGACCTTCTGAGGAAGACATTTCTTTATTAAAGCGTTTTGCGAAGGGATATGCGCCAAAGGCGGCTAGCTCTAAGGGGGGTGTAGATAGGTTACGTCGTTTACGTGCGGATTTAGCTAAGTTGGAGCATTTGGATCCTGCTAGTCTTTTAAGTGATGATCGTGCGGTGGTTTCGAGTTATAAGGCTGGCATCGTGAGAGTCCTAAACCTCGAGCAAGCCGGTAAAACCAAGGAGGGGCAGTATTTTTCTTTGTATCAAGAGGCGCTTCGGGTCTTGTCGAAATTATGATATTTTGTATGTGATTAATAGACAGAAGGACATCAGAATTGATAATTCGAAAATCGTCTAAGCTGTCTTCAAGTTCTTCAGCGAAGCCTGAAGAATAACGTAAAGCTTCTGTCTGTGATGCGCTGTAAGCTGGTAGATAGTTGTTTAGGAGTTCTGCAATGCGTGTATAATTTTTCTGTAATAGTTCGAGATCTCTTCGTGCGTAGGCCAGTCGGCAGCGAATCATGGTAGAGTCATCAATGGGCATATACTTGGTTGGTAGAACAAGTTTATAATAGTAAGGTGTACAAAAAACTACGAAAGTGAACCTGCTATTTTTGTCGAGTTATTACTCGTCGATGGTTGGCAGCGCTTAGGAGCGGTCTTCAAGGATCGTTTCCAAGTCGTTTTTTGGGATGGCAATCAGGGGGTTTCCAAATCCTCCTTGTCGGCATTCGTACGCGTCTCGAACAAGAACTCGGGGTTCTTTAAGGTCACTATGCCAGGCTCGGATCTCTCCTTTCACGCCAGAGGCGTAGATGAATCCGTACCCGTTAAGGAAGGGTTTGTTTTTCATACAGTGAGAAAGGATTATGAGATATATATGAATCTGGGGTGATGGGTTTCACCACACATAACCATAGAGGTTTCTAATAGGTAAAAAGAAAGAATTATCCTTCTATTTTCAATCCTTTTCTTGTCCGTATTTGATAAACAATCTTGGCTTGCAGTTCATCCGGCAGTTTCTCAAAGGTTTGGTCTTGGACAAAGAAATTTCCTCTTCCTTCGGTGGCGCTTCGTAAGTCAGATGCAAGGCCGAACATTTCTCCGACGGGCAGTTTGCCTTTTACCGTGACGTGTTCGCCTTCTTGGACAATGTCAAGGAGTTGGCCTCGTTTGGCGTTAATCAATTTGGTGAGTTCTCCCATGTAGTTGAGGGGGGCTTCGAATTGCAAAACTTGTTTGGGTTCATACAATACAGGGCCTGCTTGGGACATGGCGCCTCGAATGCCTTCTCGGATGGCAGGGTACATCTGTGCAGGGCCTCGATGGATGGCGTCTTCGTGCAGTTTCAGATCGTCAATGACAACTTTGACTTTGATGCAGGGGTCCCTAGCAAGAGGCCCATTGGTCATGACATCTTCAAACATGTCGTTGATCATTTCAATGACTTCTCCAATGTAGACAATGCCTCGTGTTCCATCAACCAAAATATTGCCTTTATAGATGTTTCGTACTTGTCTTGTTTCTTTGGAGTCCATACCGGCTGCTTCCAATCCTTCCCAGAGGGTGTGTTCTTTTTTCTTGACCCGCCCTTCGGGAATTTTGCCTTCTTTGATGGCTTGGGAAACAGAATCCGATAAGGGTTCTACCCAGAAGTAGAGTTTGTTATGTTTGTTGGGGCTTTTTCCTTCGAAGCTGCCGCTTTTTCGGGTGATGGCTTCTCGATAAACAACAATGGGGGGGCTCGTTACAACATCAAGGTTTTTTTCAGTTTTGATTCGGTTCTCAATGATTTCCAAGTGCAGTTCTCCCATGCCGTGCATCAAGTTTTCTCCAGTCTCCTGGTTAATCTCAATCTGGATGCTGGGGTCTTCTTTCATGACTTGTTTCAATACCTCGACCAGTCTGGGTAAGTCAGAGGGTTTCTTGGCTTCAATCGCCTTCGTCATGACAGGTTCGAAGATGTGGCTGATTTTTTCAAACGGTTCGCACGGTTCCGAGGAAACGGTTTCTCCAGGATAGCAGTTTTTCAACCCGCCAACGCCGATGATATTCCCTGATAGGGCGTGATCGACAATTTCTTTTTTAGGTCCATTGTAGATGTAAACTTGTTGAACTCGAACATTTTGCTTGGTAAGGTTCATGTAGGCTTGCATGCCCTTCGTGATCGTTCCGCTAAACAGTCGTCCACAGGTGATTTCTCCGGCTTGAGGGTCTACGACGACTTTAGTCGCGACAAACATCAAGGGTCCCTTTGGGTCGCACTTCGTGAGGCTTTGCCCGAGTGGGCTGTCGATTTCTCCGTGCCAGATCTTGGGAATGCGGTACGCCTGCGCTTGTACAGGATTCGGGTGATGTTTGACGACAGTATTCAGGACGACTTCGTGGAGGGGGCATTTCTTCTTCAATTCAGTCTGTTCGCCTTTTTCATAGGCATCAATGATGTCTTTGAAGCTGATGTTTTTCTTTTTCATGTACGGTATTGACAAGGCCCAATTATGAAAGGCAGACCCCATGCAAACACTCCCATCTTGAACGCTGACTTGCCATTTACCTCCATAGCCTTCTTCAGCGATGCTTTTGATGAGTCGGTTAACATTGGCAATGATTTTCATGAAGCGTTCTTGCATGGCTTCCGGCGTTAATTTGAGTTCTTTGATGAGTCGATCGCTCTTGTTGATGAACAATACAGGTTTTACGCGTTCTTTGAGGGCTTGTCTTAATACAGTTTCGGTTTGGGGCATGATACTCTCTACAGCATCGACGAGTACAATGCAGCCATCCACGGCTCGCATGGCCCTTGTCACGTCACCGCCGAAATCTACGTGTCCGGGTGTGTCGATAAGGTTGATGAGGAAGTCTTCGTTTTCTACCGTGTGGACCATGGATACGCTGGCCGAGTCAATCGTGATGCCTCGTTGTGCTTCATCTTCGTGAAAGTCCAATACGCAGGCTTTCCCAGCGAGTTCTTCGCTCATCATGCCCGCTCCAAAGAGTAAGTTGTCAGAAAACGTAGTCTTGCCG
>CAYOJS010000030.1:0-6265 GCA_964404345.1 uncultured Methanosarcinales archaeon | reverse complement strand
ATATTACGGATGTGTTCGGGTTTCCCATAAAGCGCGGTAACGCGCTCAACCATTTTGGTCATGTATTACACCTAGACTAGAGGGGAAATAAAGGGTTTTTAAACGTTTGCTTCTCTTGAGGGTAGAGAGTAGAAGTGGGTGTATTCTGGTAGTGTGTTCAATGGTCAGTAATCTTAATCTTTCTTCACATCCACAATTTCTGCGTTCGTAAGCCTTTTGACCTCTTCCGTTGCAATTTTAAGAAGTGCTTTATCGCTGCCTCCCCCGCCAAACACAGCTTCTCTTTTCATAACTTCAGGGTCAATCAAGACCCTGGCTTCATATCCGACAGGGGGTACGCCTCCGATGGGATAGCCTGTCAAGGCCAACACTTCTGGCTTTGCAATCTGTACCTCGCCGCCAACATAGGTTCCGGCTTTTTTCCCGTCGGCTCTATGTACGCCGCGTACGATCGCAATGACGACTTTGCCGTCGCAGACAAAGACAATGCTTTTGATGAAGTCTTCCGGTGAGGTTTTGGCGGCATGCGCCGCTTCAGCCACAGAATGGCAGCTCGTGGGGAAGGTTAGATGCTCGGCGGTGCTATGATTGTCTTTGAGGTAGTGTTTGAGTTTTTCTTCGTAGGGGTCCATTAGAAATAAAATGTAAAGAGAGTTTATATGCTTATTGTCTGATCTAATTAGCAGAGCCTTCGTCTCTTTCAGCATAGACATCAAATAAGAAAGGATGGCTTTGCGGTCTTCCAGTCTGGGCGAGTCGGGAATATGCTTCATCAAATGTGGGGGCTATTCGCTGGAGTTGAGCCAAGAATGAGACCATCCGTGTAGGGGTTGAAGTGAAAACTCTTCCTTCTTCAGTGAGAATAGTTACTAGAGCTTGTATGCCAAAAGGGGAAAGTTCCCTATAAGCTTCTTTGGTTTCGTCGGTTATTGGATTCTTCACTTCTATAGAAAAAGGTGAATGAACATATCCTTGTTTAGGCAGTTGGAAAGGTTCAAAAATTTGAGTAGCGGGATTGTAGACGACTCGCAAAGGTAGCGGGCGATCGGCTCCAGGTTGTCGGATGCCAACTGTATTAGCAGGAATGTTTTTTGTACCTACGGCTATATGGTGTTGGAGCCAATCATCTTGGTATCCACCTTCTACGATGATGCGAACGTCGTGTTCACCTACAGGTGCACCTTGAACTACAGTAAAAGAGTGGGTAACCTTTGAAGGTAAACTCAAAAATGATCCAACTGTTATTCGTTCAAGCATTCAAAAAAGAATGAGGGTGTACTTAAATACTTAATCCTTAAACTTAAAGAACATAATTACTTATGCATGACTTCCCAATCCTTTCGGGTCCAGTCAAAGACATCTTCCGGGTTGAACCAGATCTTGACTTCTCGGTCAGCTTCTTTCTTATTTCCAGAGGCATGCACCATGTTGCGAATCACTCGCTGGTGAGTATCGCCTACTTCATAACTTTCCGTTGAATAATCGCCTCGGAAGCTTCCAGGTACAGCCGCTCTAGGTTCAGTCGCACCAACAATCTTTCTTCCGACTTCAATGGCGTGGAATCCTTCAAAGAGCATGGCAACAATGGGCCCGCCTCGAAGTCCAGCCATGTTCCAGGCCCTTATCCGATCACCAATCTGTTCTTCGGTCTCGGTCATCTTGATGCCTTTTTGGGCCATGACTTCAATGGTTTTCTTTCCAACAGAAATCTTCCATTCTTTATCGTCTGCATAGTGCTGTCCCAACAATTCTTCAGTAGGTAAGACCATCTTCATCGCAGCAAGGCGAAAGCCGCGCTGTTCAAATCTTCGAATCAATTCGCCGACAAGGCCGCGTTGTAGGCAATCGTGTTTGGCTAGAATGACTGTTTTTTCAATCAGGGGGCTTGAGCTCATTTGCTTTTCTTAGCCTCTTTGAGTTTATCTTTTGGCTTTTCTATTTTAGGCCCGGTTTTCTTGGTTTGAGTCCATTTCCAGTTTCTTGCCGTTCGCCTGAGGATGACGAGGTTTTTTTCGCACTTGCGGCTGCAGAAGTCGATGACTTTGCCGTCTTTGTAGACGTACTTCTTGCCCGTTCCTCGTTCAATGACTTTATTGCAGAAGTCGCATCTCGCCATCTTTCACCTAGTTTTGTCCTCGGCCGGATTTAGCTAAGTCTCTGGCTTCGAACTCAGTTTCTCGCAGCATCAGGTGGTCGCCTACTTTGAAAGGTCCTTTGATGTTGCGTCGGATGATCTTGTTTTTGTCTCTTCCTTCGAGAACGCGGCATCGCACTTGAATGGCTTCTCCTCTTGTTCCTGTTCTGCCAACAACTTCTTCAACACGGGCAGGGACGGCGGTGCTGAACAAATTGGCTGCTTTTTTCTCGTCTTTTACTTCTTGTTTCTTGTCAGCGTTTTTTTGCTGATCAGTCGTTTTTTGTTGATCGGGAGTTTTTTGTTGAGTGTTTTGATTTACTTGAGGAGTTTGTTTAGGGGGGGTGGCAGTAGGGGCTACTTTTTTCTCCTCTGCTTTCTTCTCTTCAACCTTTTTTTCTACTTTTTTGTTTTCACTCATTGTGCAGCGAGCTCCTTGATGAGGTCTTTGGCTTCTCCTTCTTTGGTGATGGCAATCGCAGCCGTTGGCACGCCGAGGCCTGCCGCAACTCCGAGTTCTTCTCGGCTTTCTGCGGTGACGCAGGGAATGCCTTTTTCCTTACAGAGTAAGGGGATGTGCATCGTAATTTCAGGGGGGGTCACGTCTTTGGCGATGACAACCAATTTGGCTGTGCCGCGTTCAATGGCCTTCGTGGCTTCATTGGTGCCTTTGCTGATTTTGCCAGTTTTCTTGGCTAGTTCAACCACTTCATAGATCTTTTCGCTCATGATAATATCCTCCGGTAAAGAAAACAGGTCTTTACCTCATTCAGCTCCAACACAGAGCATCAGTCTCTGCGATGCCCCAGCGGCAAACGCTGAGGGCGAGGAGCTTCATCATTCATAGGTACTGTTCGAGAAATGGGGGTCGTTTATAAAGGTTTGGTTTCGAAGAAACCGAACTTCAGGACGGCAGTTCTGTAACTTTGGTTCGATAGGACTAAAGTTCAGAACGTAGTTCTGTAACTTTGGTTCGATAGGACTAAAGTTCAGAACGTAGTTCTGTAAGTTACTATATGATTTTATTCGCTAGGTTTTACTCCTCTTCGAGTTCTTTCAAGTCTTTCTCGTCAAAATCTTTCCAGTGTTTTTCCGTATAAAGAATGCGTGTTCCTGGGCTGTCCCATAATAAGAGTCCAGAATACTTTTCTTCGCCATAGTGTAAGATCACATTGGGAGGTGGGAAGTAGCTCGTCGGAAGGTTCTCTTTGATCATCTGCGGCGTCAGTCGAGCAGGGTCTAATTTCTCAGCTTCTATCTTTTTAGCAAGGATCTTCAGTGCCGTCACAATCTCGTCTTGTCCATTATAATGTAGGCATAAGTTAAGAAAGTGTCCATCGTACTCTTTGGTTTTTTCCATGCATCGCTTTAATAGATCAACAAGGTCAGGATCCTGGTCATACCAATTTCCCAGGACAAAGATGCGGGTTTTGGTTTGGTCGATGGTTTGGTTTTTGAGCAGCCCCGCAATATAGTTTTTGAGGAAGAGCAGGTTTTTTTCATAGGGGGTTAAGTTGATCGTTAAGGCGGAAATGTTATTTTTAATCTGGTGCTGGTAAAGGCAGTCGAGGATGTGTTGGCTTTTGGAGTTTAAGTCGGGGGCATTCCAACTCGTAAGGTTTCCAGGGTGAATGGCGATATGGAGGAGTTTCATGCAGTGCAAGAAATTCGATTAACTTTATAAATAGTTGGTTGGGTTAAAGAAGAATGGATTTCGTGTTTTTAGTGACGGGGGTTTTCTTGTTGATTGCTTCGATGTGGGACTTAAAGTCTCGCGAAGTTCCAGACTGGTTGAGTTTCTCCTTGATCGCAGTGGGATTGGGTTCGTCTTTATTGTACGCACTGATCATGGGGGATTGGTGGAGGTTTGTTTATTCAGCGCTCGGCTTTGGGGTTTGCCTAGCTTTGGGTTTGTTGATGTTCTATACGGGTCAGTGGGGGGGTGGTGATGCAAAACTGGTGATGGGCTTAGGCGCCGTGTTCGGTCTTTCTTGGCATGGTTTCCCAGTATTGATTACTTTTTTGCTATTGACCATGGTCGTCGGTGCAGTCTATGGTTTGGTCTATGGATTTTTTTTGATGGGTAAAAACTGGACCTTTTTTAAGAAAGGATTGAAAGAGTACCTAGCTTCATCTAAGATGATTTCAAGGAGGAAGGTCATGTTGATAATGAGCGTTTTTTTGATGGCCGTCTCTCTTTGGCTGCCTTCGCCGCTTCGTTTCTTGGCGTGGTGCGTCGTCATTTTAGGGTTGCTTGGCTATTACTTGGTTTTGTTCATGAAAGTTTTGGAGACGTGTTGCCTCGTAAAGCAGTACCCCACCTCAAAGCTCACTGAGGGCGACTGGATCTTTAAGGACGTAAAAGTAAGGGGAAAAAGAATCTGTGGCCCGAAGGATTTAGGCATCAGCTTGCAACAAATCGCGCTCTTGAAGAAGTTAAAAGTGAAGCAAGTCTGGGTCAAGGAAGGCATTCCCTTCGTGCCGAGTTTCTTCTTCGCTTACATCTTAACGTTGTGGAAGAGTGCTTGGTTCTTGAGTTGGTTTTTCTAATCCAATACGCCTAATCCTTTGTAAGGATCAAATGGGTATTCGCTTTCAAGGTCGTATTCAGGAGTGCAACTTCGAGGCTCGATTTTAATTCCAAACGTGTCTACAATCTTGTCAAACGTAACAGCGCGGATCCGTTCTTCATCAAATCCTTGTCCTCGCAGCCATCGAATGAATTTAGGGTATTTTTGCAGGTTCGTAATGCCTGACATATAAGGTGGCCTCAATTTCTCATCCAATGTGTGGGGGGCGTGATCGGTTTCAACAAACGTAATCACCCCTTCTCGAAGCATGTTCAATAGTTCGGTATTCATTCCAGGGGAACGCAAAGGGTTGTTCATCTTGAGAAGAATTCCATTGGGCTGTTGCATGGCTGTATAATCAAGTAAGAGGTGATGGGGGGTGACGCCGCAGGTAACGTGAAGGTCGGGGTCAGAATGGGTAAGACGGACGGACTCAGGAATAGAAATGTGTGCAATATGCAAAATGCCTTTATACTGGGCTTGTTTAGCCAGGCGAAGTTGGTCTTTGACCGATTCAACTTCCGCTTCTTCAGGGCGTGCGTAGGCATGGGTAATTGGATCCGCAGGGTCCCAATCTTGGCTGCCATCTATTTTCTTTCGAATGAGGCTTTCTTTTTCGCAGTGAATCACAACAACTCGAGTATAACCCTCTCGAGCGAGCGTCTCATAGATGCGTCCTTGTTCTTCTTCAGTAATCACGCCAATATTGCCAACGCTATGGCCGGCATAGAGCTTGAAGCCAACGACTTGAGAAAGGTCTTGGAATGTTTCAACGGCTCGCTTGACTTGTTCAAGGTCTGCAGTTAAGGCCATGTACAGCCCATACTGAACAACTGAATTGACTCTTCGTGCAATAACCAGTCGTTCTTCAACACGTTCTCGAGTGGTCACAGGCCGTGCAGTATTGGGCATATCAAAGATCGCTGTAAACCCGGCTCGTTCCGCAACGCGCAAAGCATGTTCAATGGTTTCTTTGTGGGATTGTTCTTCATCTCGGCAGTGCACATGGGGGTCGATGAACATGGGTTGGACAACTCGCAGAGATTTATATAGATGACTTTGAATAACCTGTATTTTCATTGATTTTTCAAAGTCATCTATTAGGGTTTTGAACAAATCAGATAAGTTATTCAAAACCCTCTATACATTAACCTAGGCCGCTTTTTGCAGTCCTTCGCGGATTTCTCGAATGACGCTCGGTCTGTAAAGAGTAGGAGTGTAAATCTGTTCTTCTCTAACGTTTCCAATGTGTCGTCGTTCTTGGGCGCGTTCAAGCGTGCTAATGCCTCCGGAGGCAGAGAGGTCCCAGTCTTTGTCAGCGTGTCTATCCAGGATGAGATCAGCGAGTTCTCGCTGTCGACGGCAGGCGAGCTCATAGAGAGCATCGCCCGTAGCGCCTCCGACTGTAGAGGAAGTATTAATAAATTGACGATCATACTGTTTCGTGCTATTGAAACATACAAATCCAGTTACAAAGCGATGGTCTCGGCTGACAGATAAAATCTCAATATAGAGAGGTTTGAATAACTCTTTTTTTTGTGTTTAGAATGTTTTTTGATTG
>CAYOJS010000029.1:0-11289 GCA_964404345.1 uncultured Methanosarcinales archaeon | reverse complement strand
CCGACACCATACGCTGAGGAACGTTTTCAAATCCTTATCAACCGCGCCCCGCCAAGCCATATTCGTGCTGTTATCTACTTGTCTTCTGAACTCAACCGTGACCAACAAAGAAAAAGAAAGGAATTCTATCACCGACACTTAAAAGGCCATCCCTTTCGATTCGGCCACTAAAGCTATAACGAACAGATCAATACAAAATTCGCTAACAAAGCCTCCAATTGGATGTACTCATCTGAACCTTCGACCATTCTAAATTCAGCTTCCCCGCACTGCTTGACCATCTCCAACTTCTTCCGGTCGTCTATCTTCAAGTTCCAGATCTCCTTCTGAATCTGACTGATTACGTCCAGCCCACTGAGACCATGATTCAGCATGGTATCTAGGAGTTTTGCTTTGGCTTCGGGGAACTTTTTTTCGGTACAAAGAAGCAAGATTTCTGCCACTTCCTTCGGGCGAGCCATGCTTGCCACATCGTACAACAGCTTTTCCGTTACGTGTCCCTGAATGGCCGCACAGGACTGCAAGAGGTTTTGCAAGCGCCTGCAATCTCCTTCTGATATGTTAAACAAGGTTTCCTTTGCTGCTTCGTCCACCTTTACATTCTCGACCTTAGCGATGTGATCAATCACCTTGAACACGTCCTGCTTGGCCAAGGGCTTGAAGCGAAAGACAGTACAACGAGACTGTATGGCCTCAATTATTTTTGAGGAGTAATTCGCGGAAAGAACGAAACGACAGGTGCTTGTGTAGTTCTCCATGGTTCTACGAAGGGCTTGCTGGGCTTCTCTTGTCAAGGCGTCACACTCATCCAGAAAGATGATCTTGAAGGGAACTTCACCGATGGATTTGGTTCGGGCGAAATCCTTTACCTTGACTCTAACGACGTCAATGCCACGTTCATCTGAGGCGTTGAGCTCCAGAAAGTTATCATGCCAACCTGGACCGAAGAGCTCTTTGGCTGTGACCAGGGCGAGAGTGCTTTTCCCCACACCGGGTGGACCTGCAAATAACAAGTGAGGAAGGTTCTTACGCTTCACAAAGGCTTCTACACGCCTTACAATCTCTTCCTGACCTTTTACTTCTGAGAACTTCTGAGGGCGGTACTTCTCCGTCCAAATGAGCGAATCCTGCATGGGAAAATGGAACGAGGGACGTTTTAAAAAGGTATTGTCGTCATACGCAATCTTTATAAACCCCTCCCATTTCTTCGACGATATGAAGGTTTTAGCGTTTAACCGATGGGACTGTTCTGCGATCAAAGTAGACGATCCTGGACTGCAGAACTACATCACCTTAGAGCCTAAAGTAGTCCCCAAGACCGGTGCTCGATACGCTCAAAACCGATTCCACAAGTCTAAATTGTTCATTGTAGAGCGTTTGATCAATCGGCTCATGGTACCTGGTCATCGAGGAAAGAAACACACCCGCACCTCAGGCCACTGCACCGGAAAGGCCATTACGACCTACAACCTCGTTGAAAAAGCCTTTAATATCATTGAGCAAAAACTCAAGAAAAACCCCATCGAAGTCTTTGTTAAAGCGATTGAGAATGCAGCACCTCGCGAAGAAATTGTCACCATTGAATACGGCGGAGCGCGATATCCCAAAGCCGTTGAAATGGCGCCGCAACGACGCGTTGACACCGTCATTAAACTCATGATCCAAGGAAGCTACCAGAAAAGCTTCAACAAAAAGAAAGGCTCTGAAGAATGCTTGGCTGAAGAAATCATCAATGCCTACCATATGAGCCAAGACTCCGCTGCGATTGCCAAAAAGTTAGAACTGGAACGACAAGCTGATTCAAGCCGATAAATTTATTCTATAGACAAAAACTATTTAAGGAGAACCCCTCTGCTTTTCAACATGAAAATAATTGGCTTTCTCATTTCATTGATCCTTCTTTCAGGCCTTTGCACAGGAGGATATGCAGGTTACCAAGCCCTCCAAACCCACATTGAAGACAGCAAGATTACCTCTATTACTCCTAATACGGATGGATTTACCATCCAAGGGATTCTTACTCTCTTGAACCCTGGGTGGCTGACGCTGCCCCTCCAAAAAGGAGAATATACCGTTATCCTAGAAAGTGGCGAAGAACTCGGAAAAGGAACGATTGACGGGAAACCCATCCCCCCCGGCCTGAGCGAATTACCTTTTCAACAAGAGGTGAAGTGGACTCCGAGTGGCGCGTTGCTTTTACAGCTTGCCATCAAAGAACATGTTTATGCAACTATCAAAGGAACCCTCACCCTAGATATTTTTGGCGTTTACCAAATTCATTTACCCTTTGAACAACGCATTGATCTAGCCCAGTACATACAAGCCCTCAAGAAAAATATTGTTCAAAACGTGGTCAAAACTGTATTTGGATAAATCTGCACAAAAAATTGAATGCGAGATACAGTCGACGTTATGCAAGGCTAATGCCTTGCGGTTAAGGAGCCTTCTGCAATAGAATTTCGTCGATCTCAACCAACGGCCTGTGGGTGCGAACGGTATCATCATAACCCAATCGAGGACACGCTGTATTCACAAAGCACTGGATGAAATTGAAGTCCTCCAACTTACTGAAATCGATGGTGTTGTCCAACAAGAAGTAGAAGTTTTTTTCTGGAAATTTTTTCTTTAGTTTTAAGGCATCTGGCAGGCGGGCCTGACCGATCTTCGTGGTGATTAAAATGCCAACTTCCTTTGCATGATAAAAGGCGTTGAGGGCTTGTTTTTTCTTCTTTTGAATCTCATCCACTTCGCTTGCATCCACTTCAAAGAATTGATTGGTTAAGGGGTTAAACGAAAAAACATGCTTTTGATTGCGCATCAGCAAGGCCTTCGGGTGAAAGAGGCCATCTCCTATATATAGAAATGCCTCAAAGTCTCCCTTGACTTGCTCTACATTGCAACCTAAAATATGGCCTTGTAGAAAAGTATGCGTGGTTTGAGGAATGAGGACTTTTTTCCCAGCCACTTCTAATTGCTTTTTTATATCTTTGAGCTGGTCATGAAATTGGATAACCGTCAATAGGCAGAGCTTCTTGGGAAGCTGGGAGAGGGCTTTTGCTGGAAGATCTACTTTAACGTCTTCCCAGGCATGCAAAAACAATGTTTTCATGTTCTAAACGAACACGAAGCGATTTAAAAAGGTGATGACATGTTTGTTTAGCATCTTCAAAATCCTCAAGGTCAGAAGATAAGTGCTGCGTTCACAGCAAACAAAGTTTGCTGGAACACGGACTTGACATCCGCTGTTCCCGAAGGGCCGCTCAGAAACGAAACGTTTCTGGCGCACGAAGACTTCGTCTTCGTTGCAACCCCTCGCAACGCACTTGACGAGTCTATTAAAAGGATTTTGACCTTAGGATGCTAAACAAAACAGTTATGAGAAAGAAGGCCGAGGCTCTGTATCCAAAAATAACAACTGAGCGATTTCAGCTTTTGACAAGCCTTGTGACTGCAGATTCTGCAACCAATCCAAGACCGACTTCTTTTCTTTATACTCCACAATGCTCACGGTTGTGTTCAAATGCCCTTCCAAGTAACGGATCACGTCTTTCTTACCACCCACTTCATCGATCAACCCTAAGTCCTTCGCTTCCGTACCTAAGTAAACCATGCCCGTTGCCAATTTTCTGACGTCCTTCACATCCATATGACGGTATTTTGCCACATCCTGGATAAAGACTTCATGCATGACTGCTAATTTCTGTTGCTCTAATGCCTGTTCTTCCGAAGTCATTTCCCGATACGGAGAACCCATATCTTTATACTTCCCACTGACCAACCTACGATAGGTCACATTAAAATGATCCAATAATCCTGAATACTCTAAGTAGCTTCCGATCACACCAATGCTCCCCACCATGCTCAGGCGATCCGCTACGGTGTAATTCGTCGCTATTGATACCCAATACGCTGCACTCGCCCCCACATCTCGAACCCAAGCCACTACTGTCTTATTTTGCTTGATGTCATTCAATGACTCAATGACCTCATCCACAGCAACCCCCGAACCTCCTGGACTGTTGATTTCTAAGACAATGGCCTTAATGTCAGGATTGTCCGCTGCCTGCTCCAATTGCTTCACAATCTTACCTGAAGAAGACCCTCCCTGCATTCCAAACGAAGAATCCTCACCTGTCAAAAGCACTCCTTTTAGAGGGATCAAAGCCACATTGCCTTCCCCCTCATAATCATTGCCTGATTGAAAACCGGAAAAGACATTAATCATTCCAGCCATCAATGAACCTAACAAGAATAAAATGAATAATATAATCAGAACTGTCCAAATCTTATTCCCAGGCTTACTCTGCTGCTTCATGGACTGTACTCCGCGAACTCTACTGTTCTCGTGTTGGTTAAGCGCTCCAACCACCGCTCTCCCTTAAAAAACAAGTACAATGGCTCTACTATCCACAACAAAAAGAAAGGAAAGAAAGGAATGATAAATACATTACGGAGAAGTGCCTTCCAAAAACTCACTGGCCCCTCCACATACAGACCGAGCAACATCATTCCTACAGTCTGATGTACGAAAAATTCCAGCAAAGACAAGTACAACAAACCTAAAATTACCATACACACCATTGCTATTGCTAATGTGTTTGGAACTTGCGTCCACTTCAACGCTTCCCCCCAAGAACCCCCCATAAAACGACTCAGGATCCCTTCAAACGGAGTAAACAAAACCAAATTCATCACCACTAGGTCTGCCAGAAATGCCAAGGCCCTCCGCGGAAGAGAAGCACCAAACTTGTAAAGATCTCTCATCACCTTCTGACATACCTCACCCATTTATTAAGCTTACTACTTCTCAAAAGGCATACCTAACCTTCTAAATCAAAGTATGCCTTTTGGACTCAATAACTCCAACTTTACGTTGGAGTTGTTGATTTTTTCGACGACACCTTACGGAAGGTATATAAAGATACTATCCTTACAGAGCACTATGGGTCGAAAAGAAAAAGAAGAACAAGCCCGCCTTGAAGTCGAGCAGGAAGAGATTCGAAGAGTCAAACTGCCGAAAGGAAACCAGACTTTGGGCCTGCTTGAGCAACGACTGGGAGGGAGCAGGTGCAAAGTACGCTGCCTAGACAGCCATACCCGCGTTTGTCGCATTCCCGGACGCTTAAAAAGAAAGATATGGGTGCGAGAAGGAGACATTTTGCTGGTTGAACCCTGGGAGTTCGGCGGAGATGACAAAGGCGACATCATCTTCAAATATAAACCAACACAAGTCCAATGGCTGCAACGAAACGGACATTTAGATAAGTTGGAAGAGACGGGAGAATTCTAGAGTTCTTTCCTTACCCGATTGCTTTAACCTTTATCTTCTTCTGGAAGAATCAATTTATTCTTGTACTGAACGCAATATAATACCCCAACTACTGTGTCCACTCTGATTAAATCACTTCCCCCATAGATACCCCCAGCAACCCCACATCCTACCGATTCCATACCCAAAGTTCTTGGTCCCCCGATTAAATCACGTTCCAGAAATGATTGCCGGCTCTCAAAACATTGTTTTATATCCGATCGCTTGAAGAAATCCCCCCCATCTGAGACCCCATGGCAGATCCCTTGCTCTCCCATAAATAGGCCATAGACCACTACCTGATTTGGAGGCCCATGCTCTAAACCGTTTCGTATCATTTCTCCTCCAACTGAATATATCGTTGATCCATCTACCCTCTCTCCACCTTCAACCCCCATATAGTAAAAGCTGGCAACTTGACGTGTTAGCCCACTAAAGAAACACCTCACCGCATGTTGAGAGGTTGGACGAGGTATCATTGCATACGTTCGTGAACTCGTCTCACTGCGCCAAGAAGGATTATCATCCATACCAATTACTTCAAGTATGTCGGGTGGAGGGAGAAATAGGGCCTCGGGTGACAAGAATAAATCCAACGACATAGCACATGGAGCAGTGCGACTTATTTAAACCTGCTCCTTAGAATACGAACTTTCTCCTCAACTCTCCCCAGACCACTTGTAGCAAATTCGTGTCTTTATTTATGTCACTGCTGGGGAAGAGACTGGCACCAAAGTAGGAAATGATGTAATATGCAATCACGATGCCCCAAATCCATTTGTCCGAAAGCTTGCGATCCTTCACAAACTGCTGAAGACCAAAGGCAAAAGCGGGAATGACTAAAGGAAAAAGGAAATGAGCAAATCGAGGTGAAAACGGCGGGGCAAAGATCCATGCATAAATCACTAAAGGCGCGATCGCCAAGAGACATTTAACGTAAAAAGACCTACGATGCTTGTTCGTGTCCTTCCAAAAGCCATACAAAGCAAACAACCAGCCCAAGTGAAAAGTGATGAAAGAACGAAAGAGCAACGCTGGAATGCCCGCCCACGTCAAGGTTTCTCGATTGATCCGACTGACACGGGTCCTGAACCAACTCGTCCCTGTGACGTATTTCCATAGAGAAACAGGAATTAATGAAATGATAAACGTGACCAGCACTGTGAAGCCTTTCTTTATTGCAATGGAGAGGTTCCAACGATATCCAACATCCAAGGCCAAGTACAACAATAAGAACAAGGCACTCTCTTTATGCAGCAAAGATAGTGCTAATAAAAGACTGAGCCCAAACAACTCCTTTAACCGATACTGCTTGACACGCACTTCCACGTAATAGATGAGTAAAATGAGGAAGAAGTACGAACCCGCTTCCGTCAATGGACGAGAACTATATGCAATGGGAACTAAACTCATAGCGTACAGCAGACCGGCCAATAAACCTGTCTTTTCATCAAATAAGTGCGTTGCTAACCAATACAATAAAATAATCGTACCTAAAGTAAACAACACATTTACCATCGAAAACGCTACAAAATCTGAAAAAAAATAACTTAAAGGCCATGCCAAGAACGGCCATAAAGGCCTTGCCCCAAAACCTGGTGCTTGATCTGCATACGCCTCAAACGCTTTTGAATCCCCCTTAAAATAATTCATGGTGCTCGAATAAATGACTGAGTCGGACAAACCATTATGCCAGATGATCGGCTTGGCAAAAAACAAGACACTGCTTAGTAAAGTAACGAACAAAAGCCACGGCCAACGTTGGTTTAATTTACTTTTCCCCATACCCCCTCCAACTGTTCTTATTGCGCCATGAGATAGTGGTTTTTTTTAACTTTGCTCTCTTAAACCAAGCCCCTACCTCTTCTTTCTCTAAATAAAAAGCGATCGGCGCCAACATTTGATCAAAAACGATTGAGTGCACGACGTGAAACGGAAACTTAGACAGATAAACCATGAAATCATACTGCGGCAACCAATCCCCCTTTTTCTTTTTTCCTAAAGGTTTATACCCCCACTGGATCAACAGGTAGATGGGCAACGTGAACACGAACGACAACCCCTGGTTTAACCACAAAGGAAGCTTCGAGAAGAGAAGGCGACGAATGGGATCTGCGACTTGTAAAAGCCCATTTCCCTCCTTCCCATACACCCATATACTAATTGAACCTGCTTTTTTTACCTTGCTTAATACACTCTTAAACCCTTCCTCGGGAACAGGAAGATGATGCAAAACCCCTATAGAATAAGCGTATTGTATGGATGGCTTCAATGGGAGATGATAAATATCGGCCTGAATCACATGGGCATTGGACATATGCTTGGTGTTTTCATATGCCACGCCCACACTGGGACCTAGATCTATACCGATGACTTCCTTAGCGCCGAATCTAGCTGCGCAGAATAAATGGCGAGCCATCCCACAACCTGCGTCTAGTACAACTTTGTTTTTGAAGAATGACCTATTGACTGGCCAAATCCAATCCAAGAACTGCTCTTCATACTCCTTTTCTAGCTTGGAAAAGCGCTGCCACTCATAACCGAAGCGATTGCTCGTGTTTAATTTTTTGTGGCTCAATGAGTCTAGCGAACGACTCTTGCAAAGCTCTGGATGCCGGCTGAAAAAATCAGGATGCTGCTCTTCTATGATTTTCGAACGCAAAGGCTCCAGCAATAGGCGAGGCACACCTTGAATGATTGGATAAAATTCTTCGCAGGCACACTTCAATAAACCCTCGACGATTTCAGCAGAGTCCTTTTTCAAGACTTCTAACTTGAGACTTCCTTCGCAGTTCGGACAAGCCAGAAACGCCAAGAGCTTTGATTTCATACCTTCTGCGATACTCACTTACTTTAAAAAGCTTTATAACCCAGAAGCGGCTAAACCCCCTATGGAGCTTCTCTCCCTAATCTTAATCGTGGTGGGACTTTGCCTATTTGAAACCATCAGCAGCATTGACAATGCCATTATCAATGCCGAAGTCCTGAACACGATGCAAAAAAAGGCCCAGAAGTGGTTCTTATTCTGGGGCATCCTCTTTGCCGTCTTTATCATTCGCGGCTTACTTCCCTAGCTGATCGTTTGGGCAACTACCCCCACCTTAGGACCTATTGGGGCTTTAACTGCCACGTTCAGCAATGACCCAAGCGTGCACGCTGCCATTGAAAGTTCCGCACCCATTCTTCTTGCTGGAGGCAGTGTCTTTCTATTATTCTTATTCTTTCACTGGCTCTTTATCGAACCTAAGAACTATGGCTTACGACACGAACACTTCTTCCACAAACAAGGCGCATGGTTCTACGCTATTGCCAGCATTCTCTTAACGGCCATTGTATGGTATGCGCTAAAAGAAAAACCCCTCATGGCCTTTGGCGCCGTGGTTGGCAGCACAGCCTTTTTCATTACGCACGGCTTCAAACAGTATGCAGAACAGGAAGAAGCCAGCTTACTGGATAAATCTAAAAGTGATGTTAGTAAGATCCTATACTTAGAAGTCATTGACGCCACTTTTTCCATTGATGGCGTATTGGGAGCATTTGCGTTCACGTTATCTGTACCTTTGATTTTACTTGGCAATGGTCTGGGTGCGATTGTTGTACGACAACTCACCGTTGGAAACATCCAACGCATCAAGAAGTATAAATACCTGAAAAATGGATCTATGTACAGCATCTTATGCCTGGGCATTGTGATGCTGATAGAAGCCTTTGGCCACCACGTGCCCAGTTGGGGGTCTCCTGCGATTACGTTTGTTGCCATCGGATACTTCTTCTGGAAGAGCAAGAAAGAGATGAAATGATTACTTGTAAACTGTTTCTATACTGTACGGCACCCTGTCCTTGTAATACTCACGAATCATGATCTCGGCCAGGAAACCGAATATGATGGTGAGAGTGCCTGTGATGATGAGAAGGACGGAGAGTACCATCAAAGGGCCTAAGTCTAACTTGCCCATTACATAGATAGCCTTCCAGATCTGCTCGAGAAAAATCACGACAGCCAGTACATATTGTAACAAACCAAGGCTGCCGAAGAAATGAATTGGACGAACGCTGTAATCGCTCCAGAACTTAATGAAAAGCAGGTCGAAAAAACCCTTGACTAATCTTGTAGTACCGTACTTGGTCTGACCAAACTTTCTCACGCGGTGATTGACAATGACCTCTGTGATTTTGAAGCCTTTCAGTTTGAGAGTGGCTGGAATGTAACGGTGCATTTCCCCGTACAAATTAAGGTCTTTGAAACACTCCTTCTTGTATGCTTTTAATGTACAACCCGAATCATGAATTTCTTCCTTGATCAATAATTGACGCAAGAAATGGGCGAGCCTCGATGAAATAGACTTACCTGTTGAATCTTGCCTGTTTTTTCTCCAACCTGAAACGACGTCGTAGCCTTCCTTAAGTTTGGTTAAAAGCTTAGGGATGTCCTTTGGATCGTTCTGCAAGTCCGCATCCATCGGGATGATGACATTTCCTTGAGCCTGCTTAAAACCCGCATCCATGGCTGCTGTTTGACCGAAATTTTTCCTAAACTGGATGACAACCACGTGACTGTCCTTCTTTTGGATTTTCTTCAAGATGTCTAAACTACGATCGGTTGAGCCATCGTTCACAAAAATAATTTCATAGGAACCTAACCTTACTAGTGTTTGAGAAAGCTCTTTGTGCAATGTTTCTAGGTTTTCCTCTTCATTCTTGACTGGGACGATGATGCTTAGATCCATACGACGCAGAATGAAAACTTCCTTTTTAAAGCTTTATATATAAACCCCTATTTTTTCTTGTTCAAGGCTACTTTGCGCACTACTTCTGTCATCTGACGCTCCTGCTGATCCAACTTTACGTAGATACGGAAGATCAAGTAGAACAACAATAACAAGCTGATGTAGATAATTACATCTACGGGCCTGCCAATGCCTAATAGTTTAGCTACAGCTGAAGGCGTGTCTGGCGAAAAACCAACCCAGATGACCAGAAGCCAAATCACCGCCCAAAACACCAACTCCCACACGGAAAGACTCTTGTCTTTATACCGCAAAAAGGCACGACTCAACGCCCATAAAGCGAAAACGACAATCACGACTTGAATGAGCTGCATGTTCCCTACAACTCAGAACTATTTTAAATAGCTATGCCTCTTTTCGGCCTGCTGTCAACGTAATCAAGTCTTTAAGCAACCAGGGATCTTCTGGGTGCTGAGTGATGTAATCCTCTATTCTTCTAAGGCCTCGCTGAAAAGCTTCTTCCTCGATTAGTGTTAGAACAGAGGTACACTTCACTCCAACCCTTTCCAACCGCTCCTGCGGAGTGTTCCAAACTACATGATCAATTGTTTCTGAAGAAACACCCCTAAACCCTGCTTCTTGAAACCAAGCTTCCACTTGGACAATAGTGGGCGTGCGCGCTTCATCGATTGGGATTACTTCTGGAAAAAAAAATGCTCAACGTCATTCCGAATATGCTCCATAGCTCCATAACGGTTCAGTATTACACCTTCTGGACGAAGCAGACGATACGCGTCTCGAATCACTTTCCGAGGATCGTCTAAATGATGCAATAAGTGAGACATAAAAAATACGTCAAACGAAGCAGGCTCATACCGCAAGGCCTCTGCCTCTCCCCTTTCCCAGTTCACACGCCCACCTCTAGTCTTTACGCGGGCTTTCGCCAACATTTCACCTGAACTGTCCACTGCTGTTACTTGATATCCCAACTCGTTCGCCACCAGAATAGCAAAACGACCTGTTCCACAGCCTACATCCAAGAAATCAACCTTTGCTCGAGAACCCACTTTTCGATCGATTAAATCAGCCCATTCACGAACGTTCCGCTCCAATAAAGGTCTACTTCGATCATACGTTCCTGCAATTGCTCTATAATCGGCTTTCACACCCTTCGGAAATAGAACCTTTTACTAAAACCTTAGTTCAGTCTATCCCCTCTGTTCAATTTCAAAATTGGTTCACACTTTAAAAGTG
>CAYOJS010000028.1:1724-11394 GCA_964404345.1 uncultured Methanosarcinales archaeon | reverse complement strand
CCCACACAACTCGTTGGATCTCGACTCTTCCTCCCCTCCGCAACCCTCTTAGCGCCTGAGTAATTGCTTAGGGCTGCTCCGGTCAAGGTCTGACCCGGTTCGCCATTACCAAACCAAAGAGGACAGAGGATCGACGGTCCAGCCGAGACGAGTTGCATGAGGCAACCGCCCCTTAGGCTTCGCCCCCGCCTAACGTTCGCTTGCGGTAACAGGTGAGAACGAGCCACCCAGGCTAGCACGGTATGAAGAATAGAATGGGGGTTTTAAAGGTTGTGAAGGTTTAAGCTATTAAGTGGACAGGAGTTCATTATGTATCATTCTACAAATACTTCTTTAGTCTCCTTTCTAACTCACTAGATAGTTCTGCAAGAGGTGCTTTGCCGCCTATTTCATATTCTCGTCTAGAAACCTTTGCGAGATTGTATAGCCCTTCTAAGTTTCTTCGATCTGATTCAAAGCACCCCTTTATTGCAGGTTTTAGCTGTAAAGCGTTTCCAACTGCTCTTACCAAGTCTTTTCCCTTCCCTTCTGCCTCATCAAAAATAGATTTAAATTCGTCTACAGACTGACTAATATGGCCTGGCTTCGTTCCTGCAAAAGTAAAATAATTATGACTTAGCATGAGCGCTAGTGGTAGCACAAAGTATCTCTCTTTTTCTGTTCCATTGCTAAGATAATGCAGACACATCTGGCTTAAACCATCACGAGCTCTCCATGACCCATTGTTAAGACTGTATTTGCCTCCCACACCTCTCTTAAGCATATCCCTCTCGTCAAAATCATCTGGATATTCCCTAGCCGCAGTAATCACTTCCATAAGGCCAGGGATGCTTGCATTTCTAACACCGACCAACTGTTCTTCAGTTAGAGACTTAAAAAAATGCGCTGCAATGCTATCTTCCTTACCGCCGTCAGGATATGCATCTGTCGCGGTTACATTATTCCAAGTACGAACAAAGGGTGAACGAGCTTCGACAGAACCTTCGCTTTTTCCTAAACGTTCAGTTCCTTCTTCTCTCCAAAAATTAAGGCATAGGTATGGAATGAATTCTATATCTGGAAAAGAAAGAGCGGCATATCCAAATCGAACTGATCTCTCAATGCCCATCGGTGTTACCAATAAGGCACTCCAGAATGTACTCGCCAAACGGCCATGGATGGCTCTTAGCGTATCTTGCCCATAGGCTTGTTGAACTACTGGATTCTGTAAGAATAAATTCCAACGATCAATATTTGTTTCAAGGGCGAATCGAGTGAGCTTCTCTTCTTCCTCTCGAATGTTACTTTGAAATCTTTGAGGTACTTCAACTCCAAGTGCCGACATCGCTCTTTGAGCGGAAACGGTAATTTGTTCACGTTTTTCAGCCTGAACGGCCAACTGCTCCACTAAATAAGCTATATCCTCAAAATGATTTTTTCGACTATAATCCTTTACTTTTGATCCATCTGGGCGTTGTACTCCAAACTCACCATTAAGGCCGAACAGCTTTCTACGATGTCTTGGATCGCGCTTATATACAACATCAATATCCTGCACTACTTCCTGTACGGTGCCTGGAGCCGATGTTTTATAGGTACCATCATGAACACGCAAATACGCAACCAATACACGACTTTGTAACTCTCCAGGTAAGTTTTTCCTAAAATCAGTATCAAACCTGTGAACATGATCTGTTCTTTTACTAAATCCGCTTTCTTTCAACTCTCTCATCGAATAATCCATACGATGCAGCTCTTCTAATGCCCCACTTATTTTGGCTGCCTCTTTCTCCAAGGCAGAGAGCTTTGTTTTTTTCTTCCGTACAAAGAACTGCTGCTCGAGAGCTGTTTTCGCTTCTCTAAGTGCTCTGGATTTTTCATCAAAACCTGCTATGGCTTTTTCTACCGCAGATTCTAACTGAGGCACTGCAGCTACACAACCCGATAATTCAACTGTCAATCTACAGGCGTTTCCTAACCAATCTCTTACTTGATCAGGGCTTGCTAGCAAGATATCTGAGGTACGATAAGAAAGGGCATCTGCGTACGCTCTTGCTAGCTCCCCTGTTTTTCTAACCAAACTCTGGCACTCTTTAGCGAGAGCTTTTGCCGCCTCTACGTTTCCTATTCCTTGGTTATCTTGCGTATGAAGAAAGCTTGCGTCTAAATTGTCCAGCCTATCTTTAGCAATTCTTGCAAACTCCTCCAATTGACTTAATTCCATAGTTTTTCTCTCTGTAAAATAGTATTATTATAGATGCACACTTTATAAATTTTACTATATTTACTACTTTATAGTGATATTTTATTGGCGAAACCTTTAAATAATACTTCGTATATACTAAGTATTACCATGCTCGAGGCGATCAGTTTAAAGCTGGACAAAGGCTTGCTGAAGGATATTGATGCCAATCTCAAGAAGCACAGATACAGCACGAGAACTGAGTTTATACGAGATGCTATACGTCATGAATTAACGGATTTAGAGAAACAAGAATTACTACGTACTGTGGATCAAGTCTGGGGAGCTTCCAAACACAAGACTTCAGATGAAGCATTACACGCAGTTCGTGAACAATTAACTGAAAAGAATATGAAGGAAGGAAAGGAGAAATTTAGACAAATGGTCAAAGAATTAGGAGGTAAGATCTTGAGGCCTCCAAGGGCTTACAATGTCAAGTAATTGCTGAAAATCTCTATCTAAAGCAATGAATATCGCATTATATCTCCGAGCAAGCAGAGCATGCACTGCATCTCCTCTAGGTACTCCCCTCTTTTTAGAAAGATCTCTAGCCTTGCTGGTTTCTTTTTTAGTAGCTTCGATAAAAAGAATCATCATTTCTAACTCACCCAGTCTGTTCTTAATTTCCCAGACAGGATAGCCTAGATCGTTAAGCTCCACAAAATTTTGATCTGAGAAAAGGATTATGTCATTCTCTTGTATTATCTTCTTTACTAAGTCTCTGATCTGCTTTCCCTTTGGTCGATTCGGCTCATCTCGATTTTCAAATAAATCCAGCCAAATCGACGTATCGAAATAGTATCGTTTCTCCATTTAATTTGAAGACTGCGAATCCTTTATATGAACGCTCCAGTAAAAACCGAATGTTTTTCGGACGTTTCGGAAGTGGTCTGTGAAAGGCGAAACTCTGCTTGAAAACCTGATTATTTCCTTTCGAAAGTTGTTATCTCAGAAATGTATTTAAATCACCTCCTCTCTCTAGATTCTATGACCTTAGACGTTCCGACCCTTACTGGCCTTGATTCTTCTCAACCTGATTATGTTTCACAATTGGAAAGCGGATTGGATCGATTGAGTACATTAGGCAGAGAAACTCTAAAAACACCCTTGCCCTCTGTGACAGAACTTGCTGCTGCATTACAAGAAGCAGGGATTCAAGTTGAAGCTCTACCCACTGTTAAATGCCAAGTTGGGAAATTACTCGCTAAACTCCGCGGAGAATAAGTTCTAAAAACTCAACCTTTTTAATTTGCATTGGGTTCTACTGCACTATGACGAAAAAGGACAAGCCCAAGAAACTACGGCTGAAAGGCGTATCTTTGCCCAAAGAAGTCAGGCGACGCCCTAAGAAACTCCTCAAAGTACCTGGCAAACTGCACCGGGAAGAAAGCCAAAAACGAGAGAAAGCACTGCTCAAGATCTCTGTCAAACCTGCACCGGAAGAAAAACCCATTACTCCCCAAGCTGCACCTACTAAACCCGACCGCCTACAATTCGAAGCCATCAAACCCGATGAAATCGAAAAAATGCTTGCAGCTATGAACCCTCAAGATCCTAAAAAAGCCGAAGAAAAAATACGACAAGGAAAATGGCAACAAGCTGTTCCCCACCTCAAAAGGTGGCTCTTACGCATTGAATGGGACTGGAAAAGCATCACCAGTGTAACGGCATTACTCATCATCGGATTCTTAGCCCTCCTCGTTATCTTCAAAGTTTATCACAGCACCAGCACTTGGCAAGAAGATGCTCAAAACATTACCATCCCTGAAAGCCAACTCTTCCAACCCAAAACCTCTGAAGCGGAGAGAACCATTGACAAACTCCGAGAAAAAGTGGACCAAACGTATCAACAAGAAACCGGAAAGACACCGACTAAACCCACCACACGACCCCCCCCTACTCCCTCTTTTCCCAGCCAAACCGTCAGCAAAAAAACCAACTACATACGCACCGGAAGTGCCAGCACGACACCGGGCCAGATCAATGAATACGCCATTCGTAAATTCCTAGCCGATGCCGGCGGCCTCTACTACATGATCCCCAGAGAAGGACAATTCCAACTCGGCTTCCTGGATAGCAACGGAGACCCTATCCAAAACCTGATGTACTACGCCGAAGGCGGCTTCATAACACCTGGGCGAACCCGTGGTGCGGAATTTACGCTCTACCTCCCCAAAAGGTATATTACTGACATTACCACGACCAATGACCCTTGCGCCCTCGTCATGCAAATTTATAACTCAAAAAACTACCAGTTCAATGCCTTACGCAGCGAATTTACCCTGAGACAGAAATACGGCGGCATCCTACGAAACATCAACGATTGCAGGAACCGAGAATCATGAAACCAATATGGCAATTTGTACTATTCTAATCGGAGACCCAGTTTCCATTCCAGAGTGATTATACAACTTTTTATAAGGACACTTCTAAAGAAGCTAAAAATGACAGAAAATAAGAAGGGCAATGGCAGCAGTCAAGTCGCTGTCGAAGTCAAGCCTAAACCCAGAAAAGACGTCAAACCTGAAGACTTGAACTACACTTCTGCTCAATACCCCATCCGCGAGCTGTACGGTGCCTTATTATCCAGGCAAGCTGCGCTCACCCATGCAGGGTATGAATGCAACTGGCACTCCATGGAGATTGCGAGCGGCAAAGAGCTATTAGTACCGCACCATGTCCAGAAGAGCGATGACAAAACCATCCGCTGCTGGCCCTTGCTCGTCTCCGACAAAAAGTTTGGAGGAACATCCAACCTGCAACTCGGCCTGGAAATTGACATCTTAGAAAATGTAGCTGTGTTAAAAGGAACGGGAAGAATTCCAAGAGACGAGAACCGCTATGAAATGGTCCATGAACTCCTGAGTCAATTTAAAGGATTGACAGGAATTCAACTGACGGTTGAAGCGAGAGGATAAGCTTTTCTAAACAACCTTTCATCCACAATCTTTATAACCTTCCCTACCCTGGAATGGTGTATGGACGACTACTTGCTCTTCCTCGGCGTCGACGGCGACTATCAATTGCTTGGGGAAAACAATAGTGCCTATGGGTTACTCCTGCAGGTCCACAAACAATACTTCTTGATTGATCCCGGCCCTGGAAGCTACCATCGAGCCCTGGAATACCAGATCCAACCGGCTGATATTCAGCATTTGTTATTGACTCACAATCACCTCCACCACATCCACGACTCCAGCTTGTTTATCTATGCCCTGACACAAGGCTGCACCCAAAAAGAAGGCCATCTCTATGGACCCAAGAGCTTATTTGCCAAGGCTCCTCGAAAGCCGCACTATCTGCCGAATTACTTCCGCAGCCACGTCAAAAACCACCATAGTTTGAAACCTGGTGAAACCAGCCGATTTGTTACGACGGAGATCAAAGCGACGCCTGTTGAGCATCCGGATGGCGGGGTTGGCTATCGCATCCAAACACCCTACCAGACGATCAGCTACGTAGGCGACACTTCCCTGTCCAAAAAAGTGGTAGAGGCGCACCTTGGTACGACCATCTTGATCTTGAACTGCAAAAACCCCTTGAACATCGACGAAAAAGGGCAGTTGAACACGCAAGACACTCAACGCTTCATCGAACTCATCCAACCGCAAGTCGTATTTCTAAACCACATTGGATATAAACTACGCAAGATGATCGCCCCGATTGACCTGGCACGAGAATTACAGAAAAAAACCGGCGTTAACGTGGTCGTGGCCAAAGAAGGCATCCGCACGACCTTATTTCAGTATATTTCAAAAGAACGACAGAAAACACTGGAAAGCTATTAAGCTGCTTTTTTCATCTCTCCATCTGGTTGGTATTCTCCCTCTATTTCTTTACCCATATAACGCAGCCAAAGATCCCCCGCCACTGCATAATCCAAAACCGTTGCGACGCTGGGCATTCGCACGATCGGAAGGGCTTCATGATTCCATGCTACCCAAGACTGATCCTCTTCCGCTGCTCTTAAAAGAGTAAAACATGGATGCTCTATTTTGTCATATACTTCCAAAAGAGTTCCACTCGGCGTTGCATCTACACACCCTGCCACCAACCCTTCTTCTTGAAACCCAAGCAAGGCATCCAACCCCATTTCTTCATCGAATCTGTGATGCACCAACACTGGAACTTTTTCTAACGGATCTAAATGGTAAGTACCCCGTTTCCAAATAATATCTTCTTGAGCGGCTCGCACACGCTGTAAATAACCCCTTGCATACGCTAAACTTGAAAACGGCAGCTCGATGATAACTCCTTTTACACCCGCCTTCATTGAAGCGTACAGCATAGCTCGATCTTTAACCGCGGAATACACTTGCTCGCTTCGAAGCCGGTTTTGCCTTGTTTCAATTAATAGAAATTGATAGGCCTGTTCTCCTAGAATATCTGGATCCAAGACCAGATCGATCCAACAAAAACTTGTTAAGTCCTTTGCCCATCGAACTGTATCCCCTAAGCTTATTTCTTTAGAATTAGTGAACCGAACTGGTTCAATGGCGACTACGGTGCCTGGATGATGAGGATCCACATCCGTAAAGGCATCCGTTGACATTGTAACCTTGATTTTAAGAAGAAAGGACCCTTCTTTATAAATATTATCCTTTTTACCCCTATTTAGTGGTTATACTAATTGGAGAGCTCTATCCCTAGTGCACCCCCTAAAAAACCCTGAAATGTAAATGTTTAAAAAGCATCGCCGTTTCCAAAGCCATACCCGTAACTACTGGCTCGCCCAGGAGGGCTTAAATGGAAACCAAACTGATCTTAGAAGCATTCAAAAAACTCAAAAGTGAAGCACCTAAACGCGAGTTTACTCAATCTGTGGACTTGATCATTTCTCTTAAAGACATCAACTGGAAAAACCCTGAAGAACAAGTTGAATTCTTTGTGGCGTTACCCCATGGCTTAGGCGATAAACAAACCGTCTGCGCCCTTGTAGGCCCAGAACTCATGGAAGAAGCCAAAAAAACCATGGATGCTACCATCCTACCTGATGACTATGCCAAATATGACAAGCGAACTACTCGAAAATTAGCTAGACAATATGACTACTTCATTGCTCAAGCCAACATCATGAACCAGATCGCTGCCAAATTTGGTAGGTTCTTTGGACCCAAAGGAAAAATGCCCAACCCCAAAGCAGGATGCATTGTACCGCCCAAAGGAAACTTGAAACCATTATATGATCGCCTTCAAAAAACCATCAAGATCAGCAGCAAAAAAGGACCCTTCATCCACGCCCGCGTCGGCAAAGAAACCCAAACCGACGAACAACTCGCGGAAAACGTGAAAACAGTCTATGAACAACTAACCCATACCCTGCCCAAAGCAGAGAATAATATTCGCCATATGCAGATCAAACTCACGATGAGCAAACCCGTCAAGGTATAAAATGAAACAACAAAATTCCCCGCAAAAGTACGTCACTCAACCTGCCCAGAAAAAACTCCAAGCTGCCGAAGCCTTTGTCAGACTCATCAAAGAATACCCCATCATCGGCGTCCTCAACATGGAAAGCCTGCCTGCCAAGCAACTCGCCAGCATGCGCAAACAAATGCGCGGGACGGTCATCATCCAGATGACCAAGAAAAGCCTGCTCCAACGAGCCCTTGAAACGGTCGGTGGAGACTATGTCAAACTCAAAGAGCACTTCAAAGGCATGCCTGCGCTGCTCTTCAGCAAAGAAAACCCCTTCAAACTTTACCGCATTATTAAGAAAAACAAATCCAAAGCCCCCATCAAACCCGGCCAACAAGCCCCCTATGAGATTGTCATTCCGGCAGGCCCCACCCCTTTTGCACCAGGACCTGTCATCAGCGAACTCAGCCAAAACAAGATTGCGGCCGGCGTTGAAGCAGGCAAAGTCGTCATCAAAAAAGACTCCCTAGTTGCCAAAGAAGGCGACATTATAAGTGCCGGCTTATCCAGCATTTTATTGCGCCTAGGCATCCAACCCATGGAAATTGGATTGGACTTAGTTGCCGTCTATGAAAAAGGAGAGATTTTAACCAAAAATGTCCTTAACATTGACGAAGACGCCTTCATGGCCCAAGTCCAAACGGCCGCCCGAGAAGCCATGAACGTGGCTGTATACTCAGGCTACACCGTCAAAGAAACCATTCAGCTCTTGATCGCTAAAGCCGCACGCCAAGCGCGCACCTTAAGCATCGACCAAGATATTATGACAACTGATACAACGGGCGATATCCTCGCCAAGGCAGAACGCGAAATGCTCGCGTTGAAAAACAGGACTACGTCCTGAAGTTTGGATTCAAAAGGAATCCAAACAGAAAAAATACCTAACTAAACTTAGGAGGGATACAGATGGAATATGTATATACCGCCTTGCTCCTACACAAGGCAGGACAAAAAGTAACTGAAGACACCGTCAAGAAAGTATTGACAGCAGCCGGCGCTAAGCCGGACGAAGCCCGAATCAAAGCGCTTGTCGCATCCTTAGAAGGCGTCAATATTGATGAAGCCATCAAAAGCGCCGCCGTAGCAACTGTTGCTGCAGCACCTGCTGCCGCTGCCGGAGCTGCACACGCAGGAGCTGACAAAGCTGCTGAGAAAAAAGCAGAAGAAGAAGCTAAAAAGAAAGAAGAAGAAGCTGTAGCTGGACTCGGCGCCTTATTCGGATAAATACGGATAAGTGACTAGAGTTTAGTTATTTTTTTCTTATTCTTTTTTCCTCTTTTTCCTGCAACAAATCAAGTGGAAACTATGACTGACAACGTACCTGCCTTGCTGGAACAGCTAAAACAAGCCAAAGAAGAAGTGGATCAGCTAAAGAGTGAACTCACCAAATTGAACAAGACCAAGGAAACCTGGTACCAAAAAAAAGTCACGATCAACAAGAACATTTCTAACCATATTCATACACTAACGAGCTCTAAGAGCAACCGAAACACTCTGACAACGCAAGTCAAAGAACTCAAAGAAAACCGCAACAAACTCAACACGCAAATCAACAATGAAGTTGCTGCCATCAAAGCCCTTAAGGCGGAGCACCAACGACTCATGGCCAGCAACACCCAAGCCCTTAACACTGAAGAACGAGGCCATCGAGGACGTGAAAGAGGCGGCGGCAACATCCACGCCCAAATCAAAGCGCTGGAGTATAAATTAGAGACGGAACCCACCTCTTTTGACAAAGAGCAAAAACTCGTCAAAAAAATCAAAGAACTCAAGAAAAAAGCCGGTGCCATGAACAGCGTACATGAACTCAGCCGACAAATCCGAGAAAAAAGCAAAGAAATTGACCGCCTCAAAAAAGAAGCCAATGAATACCACCAAAAGATGAGGTTAGCAGCTGGCGAAAGCCAATCCCACCATGAAGTTCTCGTTGACAACTCAAAAGAAATCGATGATATGCGCGCCCAAGAGAAAGCAGCCCATGAAGAATTCATGAGGCACAAAGCTGTCTATCAAACTAAAAATGATGAGTTG
>CAYOJS010000028.1:0-1714 GCA_964404345.1 uncultured Methanosarcinales archaeon | reverse complement strand
TTAAAGACGAAGCTTGAGGAATTAAAGAAGATCCGAGAACAACTGGACGCGAACAATGTCAAACTCAAAGAAGACTTCCGAGAGGAAGAACGCAAAACCCTCAAAGAGAAAGAAGCTGAAGTCAATGAAAAGATCAAAAACAGAAAGAAATTAACGACTGAGGATTTACTGGTTATGCAACAAGCCGAAGGGAAAGTCGGCAAACGAAAGAGATGATTACTTCTTCAACCAGATAAAATCTTTCTCTCCCACACCCAACTGTGGAAAAACGCGAACATCTTTTTTACGCAAAAGATCTGTATCTAACTTAGAAATACAAATGTCCTTCTTATTTTTAATCCAGCTCAAGGTGATATGGAGGCGGAATCGATTCCCCCTGCCACTTATGATTTTTACGTTCTTTACCCTTTGGAGCAGCTTTTCCTGCAACTCCATCAATTCTTTATTCTTTAATATTGAAATCTCCACCCAAACACCTTCTTTGTGCGAGGGCAGCAGTGTTAGTCCGGAGAAGGTAACCTTTAATGGCTTTTTTGCTAACTTCATCATTTCACTTATAAACTTGGCAGATAAAGGCTTCTTTGCTTCAAACTTAAGCAACGTAATATGAGGAACCCATGTAAGATCCATCTCATAGTCAGTTGCGTCTAAATCCTTATTTATATGATCTGCATAGGAGATGATTGCATTTGAAACCTCCCTCTCTGGAAATAAAGCTAGATTATACAACATTGTTGGTCACATCTGAAAAAAGGCGATTAATTATTTAAAGCCTTTGATTCTTCTTTATCCATGACTCTCTACTTAATCGGCCTAGGACTCTGGGATGAAAAAGACATCACGCTCCGCGGATTGGAAACTGTGAAGAAGTGCCAGACTGTGTTCTTAGAGACGTACACTTCTAAATTGAACTGCAGCAAGGAAGCCCTGGAGAAGCTTTACGGGAAGAAGATTATTGAAGCCGACCGGAACCTGGTCGAGAAAGAATCCAACAAGATACTTGAACCGGCCAAGACGAGCAACGTGGCGTTGCTCGTTATCGGAGATGCCTTTTCAGCTACGACCCATTCTAGCTTATTATTGGATGCGAAGAAGATGGGGGTACGCGTCAAGATGGTTTCCAATGCTTCTGTATTGACTGCGGTGGGGGTTGTGGGGCTTGAATTGTACAAGTACGGCCCTGTGACTTCGTTACCTTACCCAGAACCAGGCTATGAAAGCAAGACCGCTTATGAGGTTTTGGCTAGAAATCAAAAAGAAGGATGGCATACCTTGGTGTTGCTGGATATTAAAGCGGAACAAAAAAGGTATATGACTTTGAATGAAGCGATTGCGATTTTGCTTGACATTGAAAAGAAAGAAGGAAAGAAGGTGTTCGAACCAACGACTGCAGTCGTTGGGTGTGCGAAACTGGGAAGCTCTACTCCGATTATTAAATATGGCCCTGCAAAACAACTACTCAAAGAAGACTTTGGAGAACCCCTCCACTGCCTGATTGTGCCTGGAAAATTGCACTTTGTGGAAGAAGAGATGCTACGGGAATGGCGAATAAAACCTTGACTCTTCGATTATTTTGCGAATGAACCGTAAAAATTCCGAAATATCGTGCAAAGCACATATTAAGCACCCCCTACCTTCTATAGGATGCCCTATAAAGTAAAAAAACACGTCATCAAAAAATGGGAAGTCTCCATTGCCGAATACAAGAATGAAC
>CAYOJS010000027.1:0-11868 GCA_964404345.1 uncultured Methanosarcinales archaeon | reverse complement strand
CAAACCTGACCGTAGCAAACGCATGCAACGACAAACGAAAAGGAACCACCCAAACCCTCCAACAAAACCAAACCTGGTTCCTACTCGTAGACTGCTGCGAAGGCCAACCCTACTACCAATACAAACCCCACCTCACCATACAAGGACCCATGGAAGACTGTCGAGAACTGCCAATCATGAATAATAGCAGTTCTTGAACATGCCAGAAATCCCTGATTTCTGAGCACTCTACAAACTAACCTCTATAGTAAGCATCGGAGGAGAACCCGCCAAACTACACGTGAATGTATGGAAAAAATAGTACTCAAAGAACCTTCATCATCTCCGAAGTATTCAAAACCCTTACTTTCGACTGCCTCTTTAACGCCTTATCATCCGACCAAACAACGCTATTTGAATAAGCCAAAGCACACGCCACAAAAAGAACATCATCCGGATCAACCTTTTTAACCAAACCCCAAGCCTCCTTCCGATAAGGATACAAAACCTCCGAAGGAACAATAACTACCCTACACAAGAGAAGCCCTAAAAGCCGATCAAACTCCTTAACCCCCATACCTGATTTTTTCAGCAACAACTTCTTATGCCTCTCTAATTCAACAAATATAACCTCGGGAAATAAGAAAAAACTCTGATACTGCAAAATAAGCCTCCGTGTAACCGAATTCTTAATCAAAGCAGAAAACAAGACATTCGAATCAAGAACAATCTTCATCCATAAACCTCTTCGCAGCCCCCTTCTTTAGCATCTTCCCAAAGCTTTCCACATCCTTAGACGTAAGCTTACTCTTCCTTGCCAACCGATCCGCCAACTTCAACGTTTCCAACCTTTCCGCAATAGCCTGGCGAGCCACTTCACTCCACCTAACCTCAGAAAAACGCTTCATCTCCTTATGCACATCCTCAGGCACAGACAACGTCACATTCACCATTAAAGTCACCTCACATATATAAGTGAATACACATATATAAACTTTTCTATTCCCCCAACCCACACACCCCCTAAGCTGTGGAGGAAACGCCACCCTACACGGCTACGTATGGGACGACACCCACTGCAACCAACCCCAACACAAATGGAACCTATGCCAACACCACTACGAATACACAAAACGGTACAGAAAAAACAACAAAAAACTCAAAACCAACTAACCAATATGATTGATAATCTCTTCAATCTCTCCTTTCTTCCCTTTATTCAGGTAAACGTCAAGACCATGGCCTGTGGATTTACGAATGATAAATCCCTCTGCGAAGAGTTCTTGGATCGCTTTATTCACTTCTTGCGACCCACGCAGATGCTTCGGAAACCCCTTGCGAATATTCTCTATAGGGGTGTGCTTCTTATTCCAACACTTATGCCTAGCAAGATATTTCAGAATAGCCTTCTTCGCAAGATCAAGCTCATCCATGCACTTTTCGTAGAGACTGCTCCAATATAAACGTTTCTATTTTAGTATAGAACCATACGAAAATAATAAAGTTTATAAGTCAGAACGCATTAACCTCTAACAATATAGGATGTTCAGCTTGAGAGCGATTAAAAATGGAAGATAAAAGCGTATTCATAGAATACTTCGGCAACTACCCACAACTCCGCATACTAGACTTCTTAATCACCTACGCAGACTTCGACTACAGCATGACAGAAATCGCCAAAAACTCAAACGTAGGCTGGAGCACATTCAACGAAATCTGGCCCGGCCTCATAAAAAAAAACATCGTAATACACACCCGCAAAGTAGGCAACGCCAAACTCTACAAACTCAACACAAAAAACCCCTGGGTAAACGGAATCATAAAACTAGACAACCAAATCACGAAAATGGAAACAGACAAAATGCTCACAACCAAAACACCAACAATCAAAGTCAAAACCTCCTAATCTGATAAAACTATGTTACCTGCCCCAATTTTATATCCTATGCCCTATAAATATATCGCTTCGTCTTCGACGACACCAACTGGCCAATTGACATCGCCACCATCACCGGATACCCACCCTTCAAACCACCCGTAACCACCTTTACGGACATTAATGGATTCTACAATGCTCAGAAATGCCCAACATTTCTGGCACACGGAAATCACGTGATTTCTGGTGCAAGGACTCTTCGAGTCCTTTGCATGCTCAAGAACCGCTATCCATTATTATCAGCGATTCTTGCCACTACACCGTACCCAGCGGACGGTACAACTTCAAACTTCAGAACTCCACACCACCAATCACAAATTGAGTGGAACTCTGACAGTGCCACGAAAATCAAGGATTTTCGGGCCACAGAAATGCTATGCATTTCGGATGGATCAATAATCACTATCCCATACCCATTGGCGATTATTGACAGCCGACAAATTCAGATACGACGTGATTTGAGCTTAAAAATAATAATTTTCTATATAGAAATTTCATTCGGGGGCGCCTTAAACCAATCGGTCGTCCTCTGCAATCCCTCTTCTAACTGAACCTTCGGCTCCCAACCCAACTCTTTTTTAGCCAAGCCAATATCCGGCTTACGGCGCACCGGATCATCCCTCGGAAGCTCCTTGAAAACAACCTTAGACTTGGAACCTGTAAGCTGAATCACTTTCTCAGCCAACTCCTTGATCGTAAACTCCCCCGGATTGCCCAGATTCACCGGACCCAAGATTTTATCCTGATTCATCAAACAATACAAACCCAATACCAAATCAGAGACGAAACAAAAACTCCTCGTTTGACTTCCATCCCCATAAATCGTGATCGGCTCATTCCTTAATGCCTGCACAATAAAATTCGACACCACCCGCCCATCACTCACCGCCATCCTGGGCCCGTACGTGTTGAAAATCCTTGCTATTCTTATATCGACTTTATTCATCCGATGATAATCCATGAACAGGCACTCCGCCACCCTTTTACCTTCATCGTAACAAGAACGAATCCCGATTGGGTTCACATTCCCCCAATAAGACTCCACTTGCGGATGCACTTGCGGATCCCCATACACTTCCGACGTGGACGCCTGCAAGATCCTCGCCTTGCATCTTTTTGCAAGACCCAACATGTTAATCACTCCCAACGTGCTGCACTTCACCGTCTTAATCGGATTGTACTGGTAATGCACGGGAGAAGCCGGACAGGCCAAATTATAAATCTGATCCACCTCCAAAAACAACGGCAACGTGATATCATGACGAATCAACTCAAAATTTGGATTTGACAATAAATGCTGAATGTTCTTCTTAAACCCGCAAAAAAAGTTATCCACGCAAATCACTTCATCCCCCTTATTCAGCAAGAACTCGCACAGATGACTGCCAATAAACCCGGCACCGCCCGTCACTAGAACCCTCATTGCAAACCCCCTGCAAACGCCTGAATGGCCGCTAGATACGTGTCCGGACTGCCGATGTCAAAACGCTTCCCCTCTGTAAAGTACGCCAAGACCTCCTCCTTCTTCAACAACGCCTTGATCGCATCGGTCAACTGCAACTCCCCCCCAAACCCCTTCTGAGTGTTTTCCAACTCGGCAAACACATTCCTACTCAACAGATAACGACCTGAAACGCCCATGTCCGTATGAAACTGCTTAGGCTTTTCCACGAAATCCGTCATCTTAAACAAACCCGGCCTGACTTGAATGCCATCCACCATCCCCCGCCTCACGCAATCCCCCAGAGGAATCTTTTCCAAATTGATGATGCTACTTCCACACTCCTCATGAAGCACCCTTAACTGCTCAGCCGCCGGAACCCTGGAATGAATCACCGAATCCCCCAACATCACCAGCATGAAATCCTCAATGAACGACCTGGCCAAGTATACCGCTGCACCGAGCCCTTCCCGCTTTTCCTGATACACAAAACGCAGCTTGGCTCTTTTCTTGATTTCTTTTAAACTTTGCAACAATGCTTCTTTGCCACTCTTCTTCAACTCTTCCCCATACGAAAGATCCTCAAAATAATGACGAATCAAATCCTTATCCTTATGCAGAACGATAATAATTTCCTGAATTCCCGCAGCAACCGCTTCCTCCACGATATACTGAATGACCGGCTTTACCCCTAACGGAAATAATTCCTTTGGAACCGCCTTTGTCACAGGCAAAAGCCTTGTTCCGAAACCTGCCGCCGGAATCACCGCCTTAAGCATCCCTTAACACCTCCGCCAAAGACTCTGGACGCACATAATGCTTCTCAGGACCCAAGAAAATATCAGAACCCCCCCGCACTTTTTTCCTCGAAACAATCTTTGCATGAATCGGCATCTTCACCCCCGAACGGCCCGAATCAAACCACGCGTAATTATACCCTGCATACCCTGCGTTCTTCAACCGACCCAACATTCCCTGCAAGGAAGCATTCAAGTCTTGCAAATCGTCCAGACTTAGGTCTTCCAAGGACCCTTCTCCCTGATACACCAACCACACCGCCGGCTCCTCCTCCCACGGCACGGTAAAGCTCACGGAATGATCGTTTTCTGAAACAATCCACTGATTGATGCTCGCTGTATCGATTATTTGCTTCATCAACCCAGGTTCTTTTTCCAACGCCCTTACTTGCACTTCCAACCTCGGAGGAAGCTGCGTATAACACCTCAATTGCACGTGCTCATGCTCCTGTGTCGCTCCTGCTGCTTTTCCCTGATTCTTGTAAACACACCCGAACACCATACGCGCATCTTGATATGCTAAACTCCGAGCATGCACCGCCACCAAGAACTCCAACCCCGCCTCTTCCAGATCAAGATCAAACTTATGACAAGGTGTGCCCACAACCACCATATGACTCAGATCAAACAAGTAATCCTCCCCGACAGGAAGACCTTTTTCCTTTAAACGCTCTAACAATCGATCCACGTACTGCTGCCCTTCTTCAGAACGGTACTTCACCTTCCACTTTTGAACCAAACTTTTACTCCCAATTCCCACCCCCTTGAACAGGTTTGGAAACACCCGCACCGACCACTCCTCCCCTAAAGACGGGACATCCGAGAAATCAACAAAAACCCCCTTCTGAAGACGGGTTACTTCCGGCAACTGCGACTCTTCCTGACCCGGACAAAACAAGCAATCCTGCTTTTGAGAAACCTGAACCTTATACCGCAAACCCCGATTCCCCTCTCCCTGAACGACCCTACCAGTCAAAGGACACTGCGCCCAGAAACCATTCGCATCTGCACGGTACCAGTCCATACAACCAAAACAACCGAAGTTACTCAAAAAGGCGCTCCACAAAAAAACGGAGAAAAAACGGAATAAACAGAACTAAACCCCTCTCCCCGTAAATAAATCCCTATGCACCTTATGCTGTCTTTCGCTAACAACAAAAAAAACACGGATCCAACAAAGACTCACCGGAAAAAACAATCTTCTTCCGGACTTACTTAAGCTGTTTCGCATGCTTTTTCTTCACCAAATAAGGCTTGGCCTCCTCCAGTATCCTGTCCGCCCCAAAACTCTGCGCGAGCTCCAACGCCAGCTTGTGTGGAGAACTTTGAATCTTAAAACTCACTACCCGACGCCATTGCTCCTCACTCACCACCTTCTTAAAAATTGCATAGGTCAATATGTGAGACAACACTTGAGAACTGCGCTCTTTTAACCGGGCGCCCAACTCATTATAATACGAAGTTTTCAACAGAGGACCCTGAACAATACGGCAAAACTCAAACACGAGATGCTCCAACAACTGCTCTGAAGAAAAGAAAAACAACCGCTCCCCCTCCCAATGCTTCAAAAACAAGGTTAGAGGATCTGAAAACGACTCGACCACACCCGGCCTGTGAGAATACGGCAAAATGTACCCGATTATTTCACGAGACTCCCACGAAACCCCCAGCAAACCCTGCATGTTTTCCAAATAAGGCCTTAACCTTGGAAGAACCTCCTTTTTCAAACGCTGTACCCCCCCCAATGCTTCTACTTTACGACGCACAAAATAATCATGATCCAGTGCTGCGTGTTTTTCCGTAAGAAGATACAAAGCATGATCGTACACGCCCGAATACCTAAACGTCACTTTCGGAGGCTTCTTAGAAGGCATACGCTTAGAGAGCAGGTGAAGATAATAAACCTTACGTCCCCTAAGCTTATAAATCAGAAAAGGTTCTATCCCTTTATGGTCACGTACTACGCCATCAAGATCCGAAAGGAACTCGCCCTAGCTATCCCCATCCTTATTGTATTACTCATCTTTGGCTATTACACAGCCAAAAACATTTGGAACTGGAACCCTGACGTAACCTCCCCGGCCACTCTTCCTGCAACCACACCGCCTGCAACCCTTCAACCCATCACTGAAACCTCCTGCGAAAGCTTCCAACCCCAACTGAATGCGTATGCCCAGCAAGCCTTCAAAGACGGATTCTTATGCGCCAAACAAAAGGAGAATTGCCCTGTACCTGAACCATTAAGCTCCTACGAACAAAACCGACTCGAACACAAAAGTGTTGGTTATGTTTTCGACGCTCAACACTACGTCAATACGAAAAGCACCACCCAACAATATTACACTGGCTTGATGAGCGGCACGTATGCATGTACCCCCAAAAACCTGGAACTGCTCAAAAAGTTTGTATACGAACAACAATGGAAGATGGGCGTGAGCTCCTACCAATGAAAAACTACCTCTTACGCTACGGAGAAATCAGCCTGAAAGGCAACAATCGATCGTTCTTCGAACGAAAATTGGTTCACAACTTGAAATGCTACCTGAAAAGCAAAGGTGTTACAGGGACGATTCAACGACTCCGCAACCGGCTCTACGCAGAGACTGCGGATGAAGTGGACTGGATGCCTGTCTTTGGACTGATCAGCTACAGCCCCTGTTTGAAAATTGAAGGAAGCTATGAAGCCATTCAAAATGAAGTTGAAAAAGCCTGTGCGGAATTCAATGAAAAAACAACCTTTCGCATTACAAGCCATGTTTTAGACCCCCAATACTCGATGAGCAAACAAGAAATGAACGAGAAACTTGGAGCCTTTGTCATTCAAAAAACAAAAGCCAAGGTGAGCTTAAAGAAGTATGAAAAAGAGATTGGTATTGAAATTGTACAAGGAAAAGCCTATATATATAGCCAGACGAATCCCTGCCTGGGCGGATTGCCCGTCGGCGTGGAAGGCAGCGTATTGCTGCTCATTGAAAATGAGAAAAGCTTATTGGCTGGACTCTTAGCCATGAAGCGCGGCTGCGCCCTCTTCCCCCTTTCTGAAAAAAAACTAGACATTCAACGACTGGAAAAGTACGCACACGGAACCAAGCCCAAACTCAAGCTGCTATCTGAAATAGACCTTCCCGCCTTTATTACTGAGTATGAACTCCAAGCCCTTGTTGTAGGCGATACGATGGCAAACATTCAAAAGTACGGTGATTTCTCCTTGCCTGTATTAATGCCCTTGATCGGATGTACGGAAAAAAAGATACAAGAAGAACAAAAAAGATACCCATGAACCTCACCCTCCTTTTAGAACCTAACTCGGGCCCAGAAGGCACTTACTGGAAACCTCGCTTTGTGCTAGATTCTCACATCCGCCTCACGCGAAGAACCCTTCATATTCTCCACCCAAAAAACACTGTTGATATAAGCCAAACCCTCATCGCCCATCTCACCGACACCCCTGATGAAGAATACCCCTTAGGCGAAGCGGCTCTGGTTCACCCCTTTGCCCATTACCTCTCCCCTCCTTACGGATTTCCAGACTGGAGAATTACAGGCGGGGTGGTAGGACACCGAGGATGGTACACTCTTATTGCTAATCCTCAAATTGAAGGAGTCCATTGGCCCTATGAACAGCGGAATTGGAAACTCGCCGTCCTCGGACCCAATGTGGCTGTGCAAACACGAGAACTTGCTAAACAACCATGAAAATATACCTCGAACAACAAAACAAGAAACTGAACAAAAAGTTCAAAGGAAGTGCCAAGAAACTACTCAGTGAACTGAGCATTAGTGCTTCTGCTGTATTGATCATCAAAAACGGCGAGTTGGTAAATGAAGATGAGCTACTTAAAGACACGGATGAGATCAGACTCTTAAGCGTCGTCAGTGGAGGATAGATGACCGATCCTCAAGCTTTATAAAACCCTTAACGTTCCAGCGGACTATGAGGTACTTTTTTATCCTGGGAACCATCAGCCTACTGCTTTTAGCCGCCTGCCAAACTCAAGTCCCAAACCAAACCAAGTACGTCTGTTCGAATGGAAGAACCGTAGACCAAATCAGTGATTGCACGGTTTCTGCCTCCACCAGCACTTTCAACTTGAACGCCAGTGCTGCCTGTCCTTCAACTCCCCCTGAACAACAATATGCTGTCACAGCCGAATACCTTTCTGATGAGTTAAAAAAAGACCCTAAACTATTCCTATTAGACGTCCGCGAAAAAGAAGAATTTGACAAAAGCCACCTTGAAGGTGCAAGAAACATCCCCATCGGCGGACTCTGGAAAGCCCACTTCTTCAAACGGATGCCACGCGACGACCCGATCATTATTTATGACAACGACGGTATCCGAACGGCGGTCGCTTATAGAGAACTCGCCCGATTTGGCTATAAAAATATCGTCAAACTTGCCGGAGGCATTGGCGCCTGGCAAGAAGCCGGCTACCTTATTGTTGAAAATGGCCAACTCCAAAAAGGAACCCCCGTCTTATGAGCACGTGCAAGCGCTGTTCTGAAAAGGCAATCTGCAGCGGTTACTGCAAAAGGCACTTTATTTCTTACTTTGAAAAAAAAGTAAAAGAAACCTTACAAAAGTACCGACTGATCCATAAAAAAGATAAGGTCTTGGTCGGAGTGAGCGGCGGAAAAGACTCCTTAACTGTCTTACACTTATTACACAAAGAAGGCTACATAGTAGAAGCGTTGGCGATCGATGAAGGCATCGCCAACTACCGCGACAAAACATTGGAAGATGCGAAGCGCTTTTGCACGGGGCACAAGATTCCGCTGAAGATTGTCAGCTACCAGCATGAATTCGGAAAAACATTGGATTCTGTTATGAAAACACGGACGAAAAACGCCTGCAGTCCCTGCGGAGCCTTTCGAAGAAACCTACTTAATAAACACAGCAAAGGATATGATAAACTAGCGACCGGACACAACCTAGATGACGAAGCACAGACCGTGTTGATCAATTTATTCAAAAGCCACATTCACCTCATTCCCCGACAAGGCCCAATTACGGCGAAAAAAGAAGGCTTTGTACAACGCGTTAAACCCCTGTATTTCATGAAAGAAAAAGAGATCATGACGTACAGCTACTTGAATGGAATTCAAACGACGTTTACTGAATGCCCCTATAGCCACACTGCGTACCGAATTTATGTACGCGATTTACTAAATCGATATGAAGATGAACACCCTGGAACTAAAGGGCACATCCTTCGACAACACTTACTCCTCAAAAAAAAGATGAAGGTAAAAAAAGAAGCAATGAACTACTGCCAAAAATGTGGAGAACCCTCCACCCAACAAACCTGCCAGAGCTGCGCCTACCAAATTGAGCTAAAGACTTAAAAACCCCCTTTTCTCACCCCCCCTATGCGTGCCTACCCCTTATTGATTATACTCTTACTTGTTTCTTGCAGCACAAAAACCCCTGTCCAAGAAGAAACTTCCACCTTATCCCCCCCCAAACTCAGCCTTCAAACCACTCCATCGCCCCCCACTGAATTCAAAAAGATCCAACTCACCATCAGCCAGATTCACCTCCACGGTGAAAATGGATGGCAAACCCTCACCCAAAACGCCAAGCGCATCGACACGAGCCAAGAACAAACCCTGTATGAAACTCTGCTCACTCCTGGAAACCATGACCGGGTCAAACTCATCCTCACCCAAGTCCAAGGTACCAAAAAAACACGCACTCAACCCTTCTACCTACCTGGCCATGAGGTCAACATCCCCCTAGACTTAACTGCCCAAGCTGGGCACACTTACACTGTACAACTCACCTTCCAACACGAACTCCACCCCACCCGAGAAAACCAATATGTTTATACCCCCCGTTTACAAGTTACTGTAAAAGACCAAGGAGAAGTTATCCATCAATATGAACTTGGAATGGACGAACAAGGAAACGTTGAAAAAAATGCTCACATCCGAACGGACACTGAATTTAGAATTGTCAACGACAAAATACGCATTGTACACCCCCTACTTCAAGACAGCAGTGCCGGCATCAACCTTTACTTACAGAGCTTACACTCTGAAGTTGCATCTGAAAAAAAACAAACTCCCGCTTATGCCATACTAAAAGAAATCCGCCTACAAAACAATAATACCGTCACCGTGTACAAAGGAGAACAAGAACTCCTACTCGATGCAAACTACGTTCAAGAAATTGCCAGCGAACAGGTCCCTGCGGATTCTTACACACACGTCAAACTGTACTTTAAAGATGCTGGACGAGACGCTGAAAGAGTGATTGAACTTGCTACCCCCATCCTAACCAGTTCGGCCAACCTAACCACCTACGAAGACAAAACTCTTAATGTTCTCATCCGAATCCCGATTGAAGAAAAAAACAATCTGTACGCCCTCCAAGAACCCCAGATCAGCACGACCCTTGAAAAAGGCATACACACCGATATGGACCACACAGGCCAGAGGCTTTATATCCCCCATGCTGACCTGGCCACGATCCGCGAAGCTGAACAACAAGGCCTGTTCAAATGATAGCCTATATATACCTTCTATGATTTTTAGATTGCATGAACACCGATCTTGTGATGCCTTCCGGCAATGAAGAAGCACTGGCTGAAATGGCCAAAAAACTAGGGTATGCTTCCTTGATCTACGCCTATGAAAAACAACCCAAAGTGAAGAATTCTTCTCCAATTGCTGTGTTTACCACCCAAAAAGGAGGTTTCTTAACCATTGGACGAAGCTGCATGGACTTGGAAAAAGGAAAGATGAACTACTTGACGGACCTAGAACTGGAAGGAGCGCAAGACAGGTACCACCACCGACAAAGCGGATTGAATCAGGTTTATGCGGCACTTGCTAAAAAACAGAAAACCATTGTTTGCCTGAATTTAAGATTACTGCTTACAAGCAAAGAACCTGACAAGATTTTAGGACGGATGATGCAGAATGTACGGATCTGTAGGAAGTATGGAATTGAAGTTCGGATTTACAGCTTTGCCACTACACCTTATGAGATGCGAAGCCCGAAAGATTTACAGGCCATGGGAAGAGTCCTTGGAATTTATTCTTAGACGATATCATGGGAAAACTATATAAAGCCACCCTGCTGAAGAAACTTTGTAAAAAAGAGGCAGGGATGAATAAAACCTATATATTCCTTTTGGCGCTTATCCTTCTCATCAGCTGCAGCCCAAAAACCACTCAACCACAAGAAACTGAAATACAGCCCCGTGCTGAAATCCCCCAAGGCCCTGCTGTAAACAACTATGAAGAATGCGTACAAGCCGGATACCCCATCCAAGAAAAAAAAATCAGCATCGAATGCCTTGCAAATGGACGTACATTCGCCAAACTCAAAGACCACTGTAAAACCTCACAAGACTGCCCAACCGGATTTGACTGCACCGAACAAGTATGCAAAGAGGTTATCCCCCAAGACACCTGCCAAACCAACACCGACTGCTTACTCATAAACAAAAACCATGAATTCGGCTGCTGCTGGACCGGAGCCTGTGAACCTATAGACTACTCTTCACGCAAGTGGGTTGCGGTGAACCGAAACTGGTTTGAAACGGAACGCGAGAAAAAATGCCCCTTCCCTGCTGAGTGCGGACCCGCCCCTATGTGCGCTTCCCGATCTATTAACACAAACTATGAAGCACGCTGCACACAAGGAAAATGCCAGAAAATACCCACTGCTCCTCCCTCTTGCCAGAACCTCTGTGAAGACGGGGAAT
>CAYOJS010000026.1:2014-11875 GCA_964404345.1 uncultured Methanosarcinales archaeon | reverse complement strand
GCTTGTTCAAGCCAGGAAAAGAATTGGCGGTAAGTGTTGCGGCGTGGGATTTCAATGAATATCTTCCGAATGATATTCTCATAAAGGCGGACACGATGACGATGGCACACAGCCTGGAAAGCCGTGTTCCTTTTTTAGATCCAAGAATTGCTGCGTTTTCACAGTCTCTTCCAACCTCTTTTAAGCTAGGTGGTTTTGGAAGTTCGAAGAATTTGGTGGAGAAGTACATCTTGCGTAAGTCTGTGCAAGACTTGCTTCCATCTAATATTTTGAAGCGTAAGAAGCAGGGTTTTACCGTACCATTAGATAACTGGTTTAAGAAAGATCTAAAAGACATTGCGGCTCATATATTGGATAAGAAAGAGCTAAGGACTTCAGGTGTTTTTGACGATCAGAAAGTAAAAAAATTATACCCACCTTTAGGGAAGATCGGGGGTTATTACCGTCTGTGGCCCTTGGTGTATTTTCAGATGTGGAATCGGATGTACCGTTCAGAAGAATCACCGCTTATAGAGAGAAAAAAATTGGAGATGTTTTTTTAAGATGAAGTACGACCAAAAATTGAAGGATGCATATTATGCAGCGACAGCAGAAGCGTATGTGCAGGCAGATCACACACCGTTTATTAGGAAAACAATGCAGGAAATGCTTTCCGTTCCTTTCCAAGGAAAGCCGATTGAAGAATATTGTAAAGGAGCTTCAGTGTTGGACTTAGGGTGCGGAACCGGGCGCCTGTTTCCCTATCTGAAGAAGAGCTACGTGTGTGGGGTGGACGCTTCAAAAGTAATGCTGTCCCATGCAAGGCAAGTCATGAAAAAGTATAAATTAAAAGGTCAGTTGATTCAGCGGGACCTGTTTCAGTTCAGCCCAAAGAGGAAATTCGATATTGCGATCAGTATTGGTGTGTTGGGGGAGCACATACCCTTCACAAGCCAGCTGGCAAAGAAAGTGTTAGAAGCATTGAAGCCACAAGGCTTGTTCATGTTCACGATTGTTCCGTTGAAGAAGCGATGGTTGGGTTTGGGGGCAAAGCAATTATTGCAGTGGGTGTCACCTCCAGGGCCTTGGAAGGCTCGGTTGAACAAGGCGGCGTTCATGGGTTATTTTGGTCATTCAAAAAAATCCATTGAAACCATATTGAAACAAGTAGGGTTTAAAGAAGTGCAGTGTTTCACTGTATTAAAGGATAGTTTTGAGCATTATGAGTTTGTGGCGAGAAAGCGAAGCTTTGGAGCTCAACATGGCAATGTTGTTGCTCGGAAGTGAATCATGAAAGTTTTATTTGTGAATCGAGAGATGGTCATGAACCCAGGTGGGGGGGAGAATGTCGACCGTCAGCTAGCAGGGGCTTTAAGAAAGTTAGGGGTGGAAGTTCGGTTTTTGATTGGAAAGCCCTTGTTTGGAAAGGTAAAGGTTCCTTTTCACGATTTTCCTTTCACGCACGTGTCTTCGCCTTATCTGCGGGGGATCTACCAGAAGCTGCCCTTTCCTTTGAATATTCCAGTAGGCATGCTGGATTTGAAATGGTTTTCTTGGGCGTGCTTGAAGAAGCTTAGAAAAGAGGGCTATGACGTGCTACAAGTTCTTTCCGTTCCTCAATTGGCTTTGTTGAAAAAAGAGAAGAACGTTCCGATCGTGGTACGTTTTCCAGGGCCTCCTTCACCAATCTATAAAAGCTACATCTGTAAGATAGACGCCGTGATTGCGAATGGAGATGCTTGGATACAGATCCATAAGAAATTCAGGAAGGACGTTATAGAGATCCAGATCGGCATGGATACACACTGCTTTAAGCCTTCTTCTCTTTCCAGAAATCAAGTAAGGAAAAAGTTAGGGATTGGAAAGGCGCCCATGATTTTATATACAGGACGCTTCATGCCGATTAAGAACATTTCTCTTCTGATAGCTGCCATGCGCTTTGTTGCCGATCAGAAGCCAGATGCAAGACTGGTCTTGGTGGGGGAAGGCCCTTTAGAGGGTAGGTTGCGAAGTGAAGTAAAAAGGAGTGGCTTAGAAAAAAAAGTGATCTTTGCAGGGCGCATCTCATCCAGCATTGAAAGTTATTATGCTGCTTGCGATGTCTTCTGCATGCCTTCTTTATATGATAACTACTCGAATTCAGTGTTGGAAGCGATGAGTAGTGGCCTTCCCATTGTCGCAACAAGAGTGGGTGGCATCCCATTGCAAGTCAAGGATGGAAAGAACGGCTTTTTAGTGGAGTCTGGCAACGAGGTTGCGTTGGCGGAGAAACTATTAGACCTCTTGAACAACCCTAAGAAGGCAAAGAAGATGGGTCTTGAAAACAGAAAGTGGGTCATCAAGCATTTCAGTTGGGAAGAAAGTGCGAAAAAACTAAAGAAGGTCTATGAAGAGTTATTAAGAAGATCATAATTCTATAAATTCTGTCTTCACTTGTTTCAAGGTGGTTAAGGATTTTATTTTAGTAACGCCTTTTCTGGAAATCACGTTTTTGACCATTTCATAGTATTCATCCATGTCTTTGGCTCTAACTTTCAGGACCAATTCCCAGTCTCCAGTGATGATGTCGACGCTTTCAATATTAGGGTGTCTAGCTAGTTCTTTCGCTACTCGTTCCGGGTCGCCGTATTCATCTGGTGAAAGATTAATAAGAACATGAGCGCAAAACCCTTGTCCGATCTTTTTGTAGTCAAACACAGCCTTGTAGGCCTTGATGGCTTCTCTTTCAAGTTTTTTGATGTTGTAGTGGATAGTGGTGGCTGGCTGACTCAACTTTTTGGCAATCCGAGCGATTTGTGGCGTCGCATATCCTTGGTGGAACAGCTCAATAAGCTTAGGCGTAATATCCTTCATAAAGTGGTATAATATACAACTATTTATAAAATTTATGCATAGAAATGGGATATTATACAATAAACTATATTAGGGTTTGTTTCGTTCTAAGTATGAATTACAAGGAGGACTAAAATGATAAACGAAACACTGTCGCGACCCCGCGCTGGTCATCTTTATTGGAGAGGTATCTCCGAGTAGGGTGTTCTGGGTTACTTCTGAAATAATACCACAAGTTGATAATCTTCAATTATTTATAGACCTAGCCCGACATCTAGTTGAAAACTTGACATTATCGGGTGTGTCTCATGAATTTCAAGATCCGGAAGGGGATCAAAGACACTTAGCGCATCCATTGAGATTCAAAAAAGAAGCTGCCACTCGTCCAGTTTTGTTCATAACCCCAGAAGCAGGACTTTACCGGCATCTTTTGTTAGGAGAACGAACCATTGAGGTAGATCTTTCTAGAGTAGCAGATATAGCCGAATGGAAAACAAGGGGGCATAAGAAACGCTTCCCGGATTTGCGGTTTGGAGAACGGGATGCATATAAGGTATTTTTAGATTCCGTAGCGTTTACAGGAAGATCGGTAGAAGAAGTCCATAAAGCATACGGAATAGACTTGGCTGTATTCGAGTGTCTCGGAAAGCATGCTCCACGGAAACTTGAAAAACTGGGTGTTGAAAGCATCTACGCAAGAGACTTATCCGACTTTGATGCCGTCTGGCATCTGGATGACTTTGTTCAACCCGTTCAGACAGACAGCGGAAGCATAAGTCCTACTGCTTTCCTAAGGGACCAATATCCTATTTTATGGGCTGGAAGAAATGGATCTATAAAGGGTTGCAAAGAAACGCTAAACACGCTAGGTATAAAAATAGAGCAAACCTCCCCAAATTTATTCCTGGAAATGGCCCGTCCAGAATCATACTTGGGAAGAAGTTTTCACACGCTCCCTGGAAAGATAAAAGCGGTCGCGCCTATTGTAGAAGCTATGGAAAAGTTATACAAGGCCAAAGAGAGGTGACTATGGTAAAACTAGGCATCGTCGGATCCGCATTCCAGTTAACAAAAGAAGAGATCGAAATAGCTTGGCAAGTAGGTAAAGAGTTAGCGAAAAGTAAGATCTCTGTGTTTATATGTTTCGATTCAGAATCGTTGCCAATGGAAGTAGCTAGAGAGCTAGCAAAAGTAAAGCAACCGATGTGTTTCGTTTGTGATAAGAAGGAGGAAAAAGCAGCAAAAAGGTTAGGGTTTAAGGCGACCAATGTAAACCTTCCACGCTTGTCAAGAGAAGTTGTTTTTGTAAGCAGTGTAGGGGCTCTTTTAGTATTGGGTGGTGGGAGTGGTACACTGATGGAGGTGACCTTCGCATATCAGATGAGTAAACCTGTTTTTGTCTTAGATGAGTTAAACGGTACGGTAGACGTTTTCAAAGGTAAATTTTTGGATAAGCGGCAGAGGGTTAGGGTCGAAGCGGTGCAGTTAAAAGATCTCGAGCTGTTTTTGGATAATTTTACAAAGAGTTAGAGTTTCTTCCTGACGCCTTGCTTCCAGCACGCCTTCTCAATAAGATATTTGAACAATAAGGCGTCAGTGCTTGGCACATTATCTTATCTGTTTTTTCTGGCTTAACTCGTGCCAGAGCATGCGCATCTCGTCTAGGTTCAAGGCGTGGAAGATAAACAAGAGGGCTGCATAGACAATCAGTCCGACTAAGACAAAGGTAATCTGAATCCAAAGAGTGGTAGAAAGCATGCTGCAGAGTAAGAGAGCAAGGATCACTCCGCAAAGTAACGTTTTCATCCAGTTCTTCCAGGGAAGTTGGAGGGTGACGTAGTGCCTGAGTTTTAGGTAAGATAGGACAAGAGCGAGGGCATAGCTAAGGGTGGTGGTGAAAGCTGCGCCTAAAATGCCGAATAGGGGGATGAGGAAGAGATTAAGGACAACATTGCTAACAGCAGCCCAGAGCATGACTTTGGCTACTTGTTTAGGTTGTCCGATGCCAGACAAGACGCTTAAGTTCATGAGAGCAATGGCATAGAACAAAACACCGATCATAAGGATTTGTAGTGAAGTGGAAGCTACTGAATACTCGGCTCCATATAATAGTTGAAGAAGGGTGGGGGCGTAAACGATGAATGTGATGACGATGGGGACAAGGCATATAAGGAGGTATTTGTGAAGAAGTTCCAGCCCAATCGTTAGTTTTTCTTTTTTCTTGCTGTGGTAAAGCTCGGCACTGAGGGGTTGTATCACAGAATCAAAGGCATATATAAAATACAACACAGCCATGGCAGTAGGCAAAGCCGCATTGTAGAGTCCGACTTCATGAAGAGTTCGTAGGCCAGTCAATAGAAGCGTGTCAAAGTAACTGATGACAGAGTAAGTGAGTGTATTGAAGACAAAGGGGAGGCCGAGGAGTAAGAGGACTTTTAGGTGGGTAAGGGAAGGAGTTCCAGTATAGCGCGTGAAGGGGAAGGTCTTGAATAGGAAGGGAAATAGCGTGAAAGGAAGAACGATGGCCATAGCAAGGTAGGCTAAAACTGGTGCGTGAAAGCCATAATTCAAGAAGACAAATAAGAAGAGGAGAAGAAGAATTTTCTTGAAGAGTTCAATGCAGGCAAAGTAAGCGTATTTTTGAAAGCCAAGGAAGGCAGAGATAAAGATATCTTCGTTGGCGGAGAGGAAGAACACGACCGCCATGGTTCTAAGTAAGAAGGTGGCTTCCAATGTTTTGAACAGGTGCGTGGAAAGAAACGGAGCAAGGGCCCAAAAAACAATGGCAAGTACGAGAGCAAAGGTGAGTTTGAAAAAATAGGTAACGGCAAGGTAGCTTCGAATGGTATCCCACTTCTTTTTAAGCCATAATCTGGGGAGGGTGATGATAAGAGCATTTCCGATGCCAAGGTCTTTGATTGTGTTGAACAGGAAGAACAAGGCAAGGATAGAGAAAAAGAGTCCATATTGATCCACACTATAATGCCGTGCAAGGGTAAAGCGAAAGAGATAGCCCAATACAGCTGCCACGAGATGGAGTAAAAGGATGGTCCAGACACCAAACAGGGCTTTTCTCGTGTAGTTCATGTCTATGAAAAGAGAAGTGTTCTTTTTAAAGGTTTACCGAATATTATCACGAAGGGTACTGGATCTGGAAGATCTTGACATTATGAGTCGTGTCGAAATAGACTTGTTTAACTTCATGGGAGTACCGATCGAGGTGGAAGAGCTGGTTAAAGGTATCCCAGTTTTTTTGGGAGCTTTCTTCGATTACGATATAATCGACGTGGTAAAGTTTTCCAAAATGAACGACTTCGGTGGCATTGGCATAGGGAAGCCAGGTCCACTTGGATTCAGCGTAGTAAGGGATCCAGGATTCTAGGTTCATAACGTTGATTTTTTCGTAGCCAGGGGATAAGCTTTTCAGGAATAAACCGGCTTGGACGCTTTCTTCCGAGTAGAAACGTTGGGTGAGGGAAAAATAGGTAATGTAAGAGACGGAGCTTAAGATGAGGATCAATAAGCATATGAGTTTCATGTGTTTTGCAATCCATTTCCAGAAACTGTTTTTATCCATTTGGTAAAAGGAGAGGAGTTTAGTGGCGATGATGTTGGCATGGGTAAATCCATAGCTGGAAAACAAGAGTAGGCATAGGACAACAGGTTGCATGTAGCGCATCCAGCCTTGGAAGAGGGCGTTGACCAAAAAGATGAGGGCTCCAGGTCCTAAGAATCCAACCAGTACTCTTTTGTCGTTCAGTAAGCCTTTGTTGAAAAAAGAGAAGAGAATGGGTAGTAGAATGGGTGGAAGTAAGATGCCAAGATTTCTAATTTGGTCGGAAGCGGCTAAAATGTATCGTTTAATGAACTGAAGGGGGTTTCTTAAGATAGAATGGATCAAAGATTCTTGAGTGAGAGCCGGGTCAAACCAAATAACTTGGTTCTTTTGAGCGTTTAAGTGTAAACCGCGAATAGGGTCTCCTTTGGCAAGGTTGTCTTCAGCACCCATTAAATTAAGCCCAGTCTTCCCACTTAGGGTGAAGAATCCTAGGGATGTTTTTAGAAAGTATAGGTAGGGTGAAGCGACTATTAAGAAAACCAGAATAGTGCAAATAATGCGAAGCCAAACTCTTTTATCAAGAAGTTGTTTAGGGAAGAAATAAAGGGGGGGTAAGAAAAGAAGCAACACTCCTTCAGGTCTTATGAGGTAACTAAGGCCAGCAAGAGCTCCGAAAAGCAGGTAAAAAGTAAACCGATTTTTCTTTATAGCTTTCACCCATGTATAAATCGCTAAAAAGAAAAAGAGGTAGAATAAGGCATCAGACATCATCCCAACAGCGCTATAATTAAGAATGGGGTATATGCCATAAGCAAGCGCGGCAAACAATCCGGCTTCGGTTCCATGTACTTCTTTTCCGATCAAATAAAACACAATGATTGCTAGGAGGGAAGAAATGACGGATATAAGTTTTCCAGCAAGGGCTAAGTCTCCAATAAGTAGATAGAATAAGCCCACAGTAACAGGATAGCCTGGTGGAAAGTGAATACCTAGGTTATAATTTTCCATGAATTGATAATGTTCGGTCTCAACAAGATTTTTTCCAAGGCGTAGGTAAGCATTGCTGTCAGATCCAACAAACTTATCTTGGGGTAGTAGAAAGAGATAGGTCGCTAACGATATAAACAATATAAGTGCAAGTGCCCAATGTTCCTTTCTAAAATCCATACCAGGGCGAGAACAAAACTGTATTTAAATGTTTATCTAAAGGAGTTTAGGGGGGGTCGTTTCCTAATAAGATTTATAAAACAGGTTCAAGATCACTTGATTAAAGTCTAAGGTTATTTGAAAACCTGGAGAAACCTATGTCTCAAGTGAAAGAGTCAGAATGGGCAGAGCAATGGGATCTTCTTAATGAGCATATGGAGAACGAGGGTTTTCTCTTTCAAGAGTGGATTAAGCCGAACACATTAAGTGATTTTAATGGGAAAGAAGTGTTGGATGGGGGGTGTGGGGCTGGAGAGCATATGAACCTAGTGCTTCCGTATGTTAAGAAGATAGTGGGTGTTGATTTCAATCCTTCTCAGAAGTTGCGTTCTCGGTTTAAGAACGTTTCAAAAGCAAAGGTATTGGAAGCGGATCTAGCGCATATGAATTTGAATAAAAAATTTGATATGGTCTATTCAATCGGTGTGTTGCATCATACAGAAAACCCATCAACGTCTTTCAATAATCTAGTAAGGCATGTAAAAAAAGGGGGTAGACTAATCATCTGGGTGTATTCGTATGAGGGTAACTTTTTGAATAGGACTCTTTTGGAATTCTTTAAGAAGTATGGCCTGTTGAAGCTTTCAAAATCAACACTTTACAAGGTAGCTTGGCTAGTTACTGCCCTGCTTTATTTGCCCATTTATACGATCTACAAGCTTCCTTTGACGTTTCTACCTTTTTACGAGTACTTTGATAACTGGAGGAAGTTGACGTTTAAGCGTAATTTACTGAATGTTTTTGACAAAATGAACGCTCCCACCACGCATTTTATAGATGGGAGAACAGTAAGGGGGTGGTTTGATGCAAGACGATTTAAGAGTGTTCACATCAGCCCATATAAAGGAGTGAGCTGGCGGGCTTCGGGAACAAAGATTGAAAGCAGGTAGGGAAAACATGGATAAGGAAAAACTATTTATACGCAGTTCTTTTGCATTTCTTAATGAATAAGCAATCTAAATACATTCTAATTGGCATCCTCCTCTGGTTGTGTACGCATGTTTTTTTCTTCTGCTATTATAGCGACCGATTGATGTTTGATGAGGTGAATTACTTGTATGAAGTAAAGCTTTTGTCCGATCACACTCCAGTCTTCTTCAGTCAGGGTCCCGTGATGTATTATGCTGTGCTTCCTTTTTTTCAGTTGTTTCATTCAGTGGTGAGTATGAAGCTCTCGATCTTGTTGCTGGACTTCATAGTGCTAGTCGTTCTTTTTTTCGCTCTTAAGAGATACGACGAATCTTTGGCTAATGGGGTGTCTCTTTTTTATATTCTCTCTCCAATGAGTGTTTTTTTGTCGCATCATGTTACCGTAGATGTTCCAGCCCTACTATTCATATTTTTAAGTATCTTTTTCTGGGTTCGTTTCCATGATAAAGAGCGCTCGTTAGATCTCTTCTTGTGCGGATTGTTTGTTTTGTTGAGTGGCTTGACGAAGGAGACGGATTTTTTCCTTTATGCCATCTTTCTGATCTACTTAGTGGTCTGGCATTGGAAAGTGGGGAGGATTAACAAAAGATTGATTTTATCTGGAATTGGGTTGGTTGTGTTCATTTTTTTGATAAAGGCAGTTATTATGACATGGTTGTGGGATAAGAATCCGTCAAGGATGGGTTCTATTTTTTTGCTTATTTTTAATTCAGGGAGTGTGTTTAAGCAAGGTTTATTTTATTATGTGATGACCTTTTTCTTATTTGTAAATCCGATAACGGCCTTGTTAGGCTATCCAAGGATCTACTCTTTTTTTAGGCAGTTGATAAAGAGAAAGTCGCATGTGCAGACTAATTTCTTTTTTAAATTAAGCTTTATTTCGGGGATCGTTATCGCTTTTTTGGTGCTGTTCTTCACGTTTTATGGGGTATCTGAAGCCCGCTTTGCTTATTACATAACCCCTTTCTTAGGGGTTTTTGCTGTAAGCTATTTCAAGGGTTTTTCTGGAAAAGTAAAAGCATTATTGGTGATCATAGCATTGGTTGCCCAGTTTTGGCTCGTAGTGCAGTATGAGAAGGATACAGAGGGTAGTTCGGGGTTGGCAAGCTACTTGGATCGGTTGCCAGGGAATACGATTTTTACAGATAAGCCTGAGCGCACGAGCGAGCATTTCATTCCCAGTCTGATAACGTTTAAGACACAAAAAAGTGTAGTCTATCTGTCACAGGAGGAAATCGCGCAAAAGGCTAAGAACGATTCGTTCTATGTTTTGTCTTATAATCGTACAGGCATTCCTCTTTTAGAGTTTGTTTTGAAAGAAAAGGGCGTGCAATACGAAGTAGTGTCTTTTCTCG
>CAYOJS010000026.1:0-2004 GCA_964404345.1 uncultured Methanosarcinales archaeon | reverse complement strand
AGAAGTATATGCATTGGGTCCAAATGCCTTGTTAGAGCCTCCGATCAAGACAAGGTATTACACGTTTTTCACGCAGCCTTTAAGGACGCCGGTTGAAGAGTGGATATTTCAATGGTTGATTCGTACCAAGCGTTCGTTCTGCTCGAATCATCGAAGTCTTCTACCTTCAGTGTGTGGGTGGGTAAATACATAAATTTAAGAGGTATTCATATTTTCTAGGTATATGCGGTCCTATACCTCTTTTCATCTTTTGTTGTTTTCTTTTCTGTTAGCTCTATTCGCTCTTTTGCTGCCCTTTTTTCCTAGGGTGCTTTTAGGGGTGGTTGCGTTTTGTCTGCTCCCAGGCTATGTACTAGCTCATAAAGTATTTCCGAGTAGGGGTTTGTGGGAAAAAGTCACCGTTGGGCTTTTTTTATCGTTGGTCTACTTAACCTTGTTTGGCATCTTCGTGTTTGCCTTATTTAATATAAGAAATATTTGGTCTGTTTTTGGGTTGTATGTGGGGGTTTGGTTATTGGTGTATGGGTTGTGGTTAAGGCCTCATTCAGTCCCTCTTTCTTTTAGTTATAAATGGGGGTTATATGATAAATGGTTTTTAGGGGTTTTAGTCCTTCTTTTGGCCAGTGTTTTGTTTCAGAATTATTATTCAGGGTTTCAGTCTCCTGAGGGTTTTGTTTCGGTCTTTACAAGGAATGATCATTGGTATTATGCGAGTAGTTCGGCCGTGTTGAAGAATGAGGGGTTGGATTCTTATCCTGCTTATCCACATCTGCCGCCCAATAAAGATCGATACCCGATCGGGTCTTTTATTTTATTTGGTATCTTGTCGGTTTTGATGAACACACCCAGTCTTTATGTAGTTCAGTATTTAGGGGTTTTGATTCCTTTGGGGTTGAGCTTAGTGTTTTACATGGGTGGGCAGCTGTTTTTCAAGGATAAGGCCTGCGCGTTTTATGCTTTTTTAGTGGGAACCGTCGTGCACGTGGGTTTGTCTTTTTTAATGACCCTGGCTTCAATATACATTTATCAAGGGCAAGTGGCTCCTGGGTACTTAGTCCCGTTAACCTTTTTTGGGGCCATTCTTGCAGTGGTCATATTGAGAAAAATGTACGAGCTTTCTAAGGAGCTATTCTGGGGGATAGTGGTAGGATGTATTTTGATAGCAGGTATGGGTTTGGTAGTTCTTTTGGCTCAATACAGTCGTTATCTTGGAAAGTCGATTGTATGGGCTATTCCCATTTTATATTATACTTGGAATTATTTCACGAGCTATTCGGGGATGATTCCTTTGCAAGTCTTTTTTAGTAGTATTTCGCCTAAGGGGTTATCGTTATTGTATCAAGCATTGATTCTCATATTCCTATATATGATCGTCACGGAGAGAGTTAGGGGTGAAAAAATAAAGTGGCAAGTGCTGTTGGTCATAAGCATGGTATGGATGGCAATTAGTCATCCGTCTTCTTTTTTGCCGTTCGCTTTTTACTTGATCATCTTACTGGGGGTGGGGTTATTTTTTAGAGCGTTCAGGTCGTTGCTCTTGCCGATAGTGGTGGGGGGTGTGCTTAGTTTGCTCTATTTTGGGTATTATTCTTTTTTCGTCGTTGGAGGGCAGTCTTATCTTCAGTTTAAGCCGAACGTGTTGTATCCGCTTGTGAGTTTGATCGTATTTTATGGTTTTTATTGGGTGCTGGCAGGTTATGGTGTAAAAAACTTGCTTAAAAAGAAAAGAACAACAGTATTGACTTTGCTGGTTCTTTTCATGTTGAGCCACTGGATCTATACATTATTGGTTTACAATACATTCAATCCGTCAGACATGGGGAGGGTGTTTACTTCCATTTTGATCCCGTTTGCGTTCTTGTCAGGAGCAGGTATGATGTCTTTTCATCGTTCAGTGCGCCCTTCTCTTCGGACCCCTATCTATATGATTTTTGGAGTGATGGGGGTTTCTTATTTTTTGATTTATCCGCTGAGTTTTAGTCCTTTACAGCCGAATCAGTATAC
>CAYOJS010000025.1:0-11974 GCA_964404345.1 uncultured Methanosarcinales archaeon | reverse complement strand
ACTTAAGGTACAGGCTACGGAAACCCACAAGGCATACTGCTCAACCCAGACAAAATAAGGCCATAGTGGCACGAGACCACCGAAAACGAATGCGATACCAATCTGCACGGCCGCTATTTCTGGGTTTTCAAAGCCATCCTTTAACGCCTTTATTTCCTTCTTGATGTGTTTCTTCCCATCCAGATTCCCCTGATAAAACTCAATCTGCGATTTGGTACTGATGAACGTCCCAAAGGACATGGACAAGGCACCCGTTACAATTTCGACAAGAGCGGCTATGATCAAGGCTTCCCAGCCAATGACCGCACCTGTGATGCCGGCTAAAAGAGCAAAGGTTGAGACAATGCCGTCGTTCAATCCGAACACCACTTCACGAACCCAGCCAAAACTTGGTAAATGACGTGATTCGAAATGATGCGGAAAGTGATTTGACATGATTCTTTTTCTTAGAAAACCCCTATATAAATCATCCCTTTTTCATGAACTTCTGAATGACGTCCACGAACTCTGAAGCTTCTTTCTGCAGTTTATCCCACTGCTCCCCTGAAATCTCCTTGATCTCATGCGAAGTGATGGCTTTGCTGAGATGGTAGAACTGATCGACTGTCTTGACGTATTTTCTGTCTAATAAATTCGCCTTTACCATGCGCTGCTCCAACAGCTCAGAGACAAACTCGGGGCTTGGGGGGACTTCTCCCATCTTCATCAATGCGGCGTGCGCTGCATCGATTACAGCCCAATAAAGATCGAGGACGGCCTGCACGACATGCCACTTGGCATTTTGCAAAGTGGCGGGAGCTTTTGCATAATAAGCCCACATGCTCTCAGGTGATGGACGAACACGGCCTTGGTAAAGCAAGGCCTGCAAAGGATCAAAAAAACCTGTATCGACCAAGGCGACACCATCCCTTAATATATTGACGGCAATGGGGTCCCCAGCTCGCACGTACTCCCAGAAACTGCTGAACTTCAGGGTGATGACATGTAACTTCGGTGAGATGTCGGCGACGATTTTTTCTACAATGATGCGATACGTTTGAACAAGTTCTTTGGTTAACTTGATGTTCAGATCGTCTATGACTAAGAGAATGTCCACATCCTTTGAATTCTGCTTGCGACGAGCGGCACTACCGAACAAGACAATGGCCTTGAGAAAGGTGCCGAGCTCCTTATAGACTTTTTTCGCGAAGGTGAAAGCAAGATCCACGTCCTCCTTCGGATACTTCTTTAAGTGCTCCTTCTTCTGCGTCTCTACCTTAAACTCCAAACTCTCCCACCTCTTTAAGCTTATAAGTGCATAAGTCCTTAATAAAGACTTCGCAACTATCAATAATTTCGCTAATCAATTTTATATGCCTTAGCGAAATTATTGGGATGAATAATTGCACTTCTCCTAGCGCAATTATTCCTACTTAGGCTCAATGCTAAACTCAATGATCGGGTTCTGATCAAACCAATGCGTCTTTCCCTTCCTCAGCTTTTCCGGAGCGAAAACCATATTATAGACAAACAAGACTTTTCCCTTCGCTTCCCCCAACAATTTTTCCTCATACTCCTCCTCAAAACGATGATCGGGATTGACAAAGAAAAAGTCATACTGCGAGAAGTCCAAAACCATCAAGTCCTGACATAAAAACTCTGCCTGAAAGCTCAGCTCTTCCCGCATTTCCCGGCCGATGTCAACCAACTCCGGATCGGACTCTACCCCTGCTGCTTTCGTGAACAAAGAAGCGACCAGCACAATCCTGCCATCTCCACTACCCAAATCCAGAAAAGATTTACACTGATCTAAATGGACTTCTTCAAACAAGCGAAAAACAGCGTCAAGATCTGAGGTGCCCCAAAAGCCAGTATTTGTCGAACGCATGGGCAGCTTGCCCTGCGAAAGAAGCTCGCGCTCAAACTCTCGATACCTTGTTTTGATGCGCTGAAACTGTTCAAGCCGTTGATTTGAATCCATATAAAACCTACTCCAAAGGCACTTCGCTCCAAAGAACCCACTCATTGCTTGGGCTGTAGGCACCGACGATGTACATCGCTGGATTGTGATAACCAAACTGAGCACGGTGCATGGTGGCAAACGTAGGCGTTGGACGAAGCTTATACACTGGACTGCCTAACATGGCAAATGTTTCGTGAACCACAGTGGCTGCGTTGAAACTGCCCGGCTCGATGATAAAATCCTTGATCCCTGCCTTTGTCAAGTCTTCCACCAAGTCTTTAATCGGAACGTTACCTGTACCGGGCGTGAGGTGTTCATCATCAAAACCCAGGTTGTCAGATAGATGAATGTGACCTAAAATCTTCTTATCTGCCAGCTTCTTCATCTGCCCCACAATCCATTTATTGAAATCCTTATCTCGATCCTCTGGCTTCGTACCTGGCTTCGCCTGGAAGTGCTGACGCCACATGTTCAGGTGACCCACATCAATCGTGGCCTTGATGTGCGTCTTGGCCTTTTCCTTCGCTTCCTCATCTGAATAGCCATATGTATCATGCAACATCTTAGCCATGTGCTTTCTCGACGTATCAATCAACTCGATCATTTCATCCGGGTGGCTGCCGAACTGCGTATAATGCCAGTTCTCCGGCGCAATGTACAACGGCTGATCTAATTGTTTCTTGTTCTGATTGGATTTTTCCATGGCGAAAATAGCTGCACGGGCTATGGAATCGGCTGACTTTTCGATCCCAACTTCATGGACGGGCTTCACGCGAGTGAGCAGCTCGGCTGATTCTCTAGCCTGAACATCTGCGGAAGCAGAAGATTCGTGAATGTACCGCAAACTGCGATTTGCATCCTCCAAACGATCTTTTAGATATTTAATAGGCGACTCCACATCAGGAGGGATCAAATCTCCGTAAGGACGCTGCACCATGTGCTTCCACAACTCATTCTTTTCCTTGAGCTTCGGTTCCAATTCTTTCCAGACTTTCAAGGCCTCTGCAAATTTATCCCGACGCTTTCTCTCCTCTTCATAATGTCTAGCGTGAAACAAGGAAGAACCCTTGGCCTGCAAAACCCTGTTCTCTAAGTGAATGCGTGCGAAGAGCAACTCTGGATCGACTTTTTCCTTGCCCCCACTTTCATCTTCAATTTTTTTTGCTCGCTCGACTAACTTATCCCATGAAAGCTTTTCTACCTTAAAACTCGTTCCATCCTCGTCAAACTTCGGAATGCGCTTGAATAGACGATCCAGATCTTCTGGCTTTATATCTGCCTTAAACTTAGGGACCTTACGCCCTTGTGAATCAATCCAATCCTCCTTTTTTAAGATCTCCCCCTCACTTGAGATCAACTGACCCCCTTCTTTCCTTATGTGATACTTAAGCGCTTCCGGATCCCCTGCCGTCACAAACTGAGGCTCGAACAAGAACTGGTCCTTACTGATGGAATCCACGAACGCACCAGTCTTGGAATCTGCGACGTACAATGTGGCCCTCTTGTGCTCCTCTGGAAAACCCTCGAACTCATACACATCAATCTTCTTCTTTTCCTTCTTGCCTGTTTCGGAATTGATTTCCTCCACTTCACGCTCGCCGATTTTCTTCTTCCACTTTGCCCCATAAATCGGACGATTCCACTCGCCTGTGTGAAAGACAATGGCGCCGCCCTTCGTGGCATCGGCAGCAAAATCAATTGCTTTTTTTAATTCCTTGATATTGTCTTCACGAACGGCATCGTTAAAGCCTCGTTCTCCTAAGCCTGAGAAACCCTGACGGCTGAACGTCGCGTGAACAGAGGTTTTCATCTTATTTATATTCAATAAGGCCCGCATCTCTTCCCGCTCTTTCTTATTGTATGACTCTGGCGTTGGAGCCTGTGCTGTTCCTTTTCCTACACCTGGAAAGTTGAACTCAATTTTACCAACACCTTCCCGAATGTTTGCTAAGAGGGCTTGCAACTGGTGCTGCATCGGATTTCCAGGCTTACCGAGATCTGTTGGGCCGAGCTTGGCTGTAAAGGGTTTTCCTGACTCTGTCTTAATCTCCTGCTCTACAGTTGGCTCGGACATGATGTCTCCTATTGGAGCCCCTGAAAACGAATCCCGATCCAACGCATGATAATAATTATTGTTAAAGATCATATTATTCTTCTCAGAGCTTTAGCTTTAAAAGGGTTTCGGACTTGACAGCAAACCTTCGAACTAGCTGAAAAGTTTACGATGTATCGTGCAGAAAATTTATAAATAAGTTTATCCTCGCTCCTTCCATGATTAAAGATCAAAAAATAGAAGAACAAAAGGCCAAGAAAGACCCGACTGATACTGAATGGATTTTTGAGCTCTTAGGATGGCGATAAAATGACAGAAGAAATCCTTAGTGAATTCGGATTCGGCATTAAAACTGTTCGACATACCGAAGATGGTAAAATTGAACATCGAAGTAGAAGCATGAATACAGGCATTGCAACAGAGATCATTATTCAGCGCATGAAAATGCTGCTTGTCCAACTTGAACGAATACCCTTCTGCATTTGACAAAAGCCACGCTCGATTTGAAAAATAAGTTACGTCCCCGACACCTTGTAAACGTCCTCCTGCTTAGACATATACCTGCGAGCACGATTTAAAAGGTTTTCGAAGCGACTTGAGTACGCCTCTTCCAGGTGCTCCACGGCCTGCATGGTCGCATTCAAAGCCTGCGTCACTTGCGTTGTGTCTGCCATATCCAACTTACGGCCCTGCACGGCATGCGAAGCCAAGTTCTGCACAATGTCCTGCAATTGACTGTACAATGAACCGATCTGCGAACGCTCCTGATCAAAGACTTCCCCCCCTCCTGCAACATGATGAGAAGCCACACTGTAAATTCCCCCCCTCAACTCGGCGAGGCGCTGATACAATGAAGCTGCTTCTGGCACTGGAAGCACTTGATAGATTGCCTGCGGCTCAGCCTGAATGGGTTGCTCGGGAAGACCCTGCGCTGCCTCGACTACAGCTGCTTCAAGACTCTCCTGTGTTGCGGGCTTTCTTAACCGAGAAACAGCCTCTGCTTCCTCCTCAATCTTCTTTGCCAACGCCTGCGCCCGATCCTTCAACTCATTTTCTTCTGCTTCTAATTCCTGCGACTTTGTTTTTTCCTTCTCGGCTAAGGCCTTTAGCTTTTTTTCAGCCTCTTCTTTTTCCCTGCGAAGTGCTTCCAAGGCAAGCTCTCGCCTGCGCACCTCTTCCTGCCCTTTTTCTTTCTCCTGCTCGATCTCCTTTAACGACTCTGCTTTCTTGCTCTGCAGCGCCTCGAACTCTTTCTTTCTGCCTTCTTCTAGAGGGTCTACGAACTGAACCATGACAATAGGAAAGTAGAAGAAGTATAAATGGATTGTTAGAAAAGCCTATTTTCCTTAAGATTCTTTTAATAACCTTTTGAACAAACGTAGATACAATTTACCCTGCTCCTCTAAAGAAAACCTATTTAAAACTGTTAACCTGGCCTGTTTTCCTATCAAAAACCTTTTCCTAGGATTATCTCTGAGGAGCTCAATATACTTAATCCACTCGTCCGAAGTGCGTGCCAAAAACCCGTTCTGACCTTGTTTGACAATGGGGAGGTACTCCGCAGCAGGACTGACAATCACCGGCAATCCTAATGACATAAACAACACAAGCCGATTATTTGATTTTTTCGCTGTAAACACTCTTTTTATATGCTTATCTGGATAAGGGATAACCCCCACATCACACTTTAATATCTCATCATGTACTGTATTTCTATTCCAAATTAAGTATTTGAACTTATACGGCGTATTCGTAAACATCTTTTCGTTTGGCAAGTATTTCTTTACCCGCCGCTCTGGAGGGCCGATGATCGTTAAACTCACGTTTTTAGGCAGATATTTTATTTGAGGAAATACAGAATACACATTATTTGAAACAAAAACAAGCTTCAGCCTTTTCTTTCCATTATGATGCTTCCATTTCTTCCCTGAATGCTCATACCCATCGAAAATAAGAAAAGCCTTTTTTCTAAAGCGTTGAAGAATGACCTTGTCCAAGATGTATTTTGAAATAGCTAAAATGGCATCGCATTTTACCGCCGACTTCACATCAAATAAGTCCATGGCAATAAAAACGACTTTTGTTCCTTGCTTTCTTGCCTCCTGAATCAGATAACCTAAGTTTTTACCCTTATGGGGCTTTATGACAAGAATATCAACCCGTTCCTTTAGTAACTTATCGACTTCTGACCGGGAAAGCTTAAATTCCTTACTGTACGTTGGGGCACAGTATATTATTCTCGAATCGACACCTTGCTGCAGGAGAAAGTCGTGCATATTCCAACCCTGAATCCGGTTTCCAGCACTATCCCGATTCCCATATAAAATCCAGCCCACTTTCATATTCAAATATACTCGAGAACCATTTAAATAAGTTACCACGACAACAAGCCATGACTCTTCTTGTAGTTTTTATACGCCAACCACATGGAACCCTCTGCTTTTTTGGCCTGGTCTTTCATGTCATCGGCCGTTGGCAAGCTGCTCTTGCCTGAAGAAGAGAACAAGCTTGCGGCTGCACTGAACCCTAAGGGACCGAAAAGCTCCTTGAAGCCCTTAAAGATGGACAAGAACGGATCAAGCGATTCTGAAACAGAATCCTTGAATGAAATATGCTTCTCGGCTGGTTTGCTCACCTTTTTCTCTTCGATGTCTTCACCTGCTTCCTTCAAGTATTTTTCTAACTCGTCACCCAAGGCATCCATGGCCCCCTTTATGTTCTCATCAATGAAACCAAACAACTCCAGATCCTCCTCAGCCCGCATCTTTTTATAATTAGCAATCTGATCCTTTGTCCAACCATACGCCCGTAAGGTACACTCGGCACGCCCGACGTGAATCGGGCCTCGCTGGTATTCCTGCGAATAACTCAACGAAGGACGAGTCCTTAATTTTAACGTCATCAAAATGCACGGCACTGGCTTATCACTGGGCTTTCGATAGAACAAGATTTCTATCTCGGTTAGGCTGGTCTCGAAGGCATTGATCAGATCTGCGGAGTCCATTTGCGATGCACTCATCGACAAGTGCTTCACATTGCGCAGGTAAGGCTTCACCCAAGCCATGTACATCTTAATCACACCCCAATGCTGGCGCAAATACCTCAACAAAAATCTTCTTCTGGCTTCCAATTCAGCGTCTGTTTTTTTCTTCCAATTGATAAAGGCGTAGAGTTTTCTTTTCAATACCACCTTCACTTGCTGATTGTACTCCATCTTGTCCACGGCTTCATCCAACTTACCCTCATCATACACTTTTGTATTGAAGAACAAGTCCGGTAAGATGGTGTAACCTACAGTTTGAGCTAAATGAAAGACAGAGCCGGGCTGCATTTGACCGCCCCTGTTCTCTACGAGATCTGTAAACTCTCCTTTTAATGCGACATCTGCACTGTCGCTGCCCTTGCCCTTCTCCTTATCAAACCATAATCTCCTTGGAGCCAGTTTTTCATCCAAGATACGCATTTCTCTCACCAACGCAAAGAGATCCTTGATCATCTTTCCAATCGTAGCCATGAACTGCTGCGCCTTATCCTGCTGAATACCCAGGCGCTGCTGAGAACTGCCGAAGAAGGCACTGTTCTCACTTGCTGAAAAGATATCTGTGATCTTGTCGGCATAAGCAAAGGCCTGATCCTGCCGGAGATGCTCCAGAAACCAATAATACATCTCCTCAATGGACTGGCCAAAACTTTCGAAGACGAGACGATACCTTTTAACCGTATTCGGATACCCTGTCTTAAAATAACTACCTGCGACGGAGATGTTCTGCTCCTCTGTTTCCTCTTCGTCTGCATCGCCTGCTTCAATTTTGCCCATCTCAGAAGCTGGCTTGAAAGCTTTCTTATCCTCATCAAACGTGTACTTATCCCGAGCACTGCCCTTGATAAAGCCATACTTAACCAAGCGCTCGCTATCCGAAGCCATTCGTCATTTCTGAGATTCTGAGTTTATAAGGATTGCGGCAAAAAACCCCTGAGATTTAACTTTAAATAGATCCTAGAAGGCTCCTGCATCTTCAGGAGTACCGACTAGAATATGAGTTCCATATCGAATCTTACAGGCCTTAACCTTAGCCAGATGAGCCTCATCCTTTCCCGCAAAGACAACCTTCGCACCCAGTTCTTCCCGGCATTCAATACCCCCAACACAACGGATCATCTCCCCTGCAATAAGGTTCTTTTGCGCGAATATACTTAGATTCTTCTGTTTGATTATGCGGCGCAGGAGCCGCTCATCCGTCACATTCTGAATAATCCCATATCTACTGGTAACGTACCACACATTCCGCCGCACGTTATGTTTTCCCCAGCAATTACCTTTCCTCCCTCCCCGAAACATTGAATTCCCCCTTCCCCCGTCACGATGTTTTTAGCTGCACGGATTCCCTGTGAGGATGCCATTAAATTGCCTTTCGCAAGAATACTTCCCTCCTCACTCCAAATATAATGATGCACACCAATGCCATTCCCTTTAATGTCTCCCTTTACAGAGATATGATGCTCAGCTGCCATGCTCCCTTTACCATTATCAATGCTGCCCCTTCTAGCCTCGATGGAACCACTTGAGATTATATCCCCCCCTTTCCCTTTAATGGGTTGAACGCCCTGTGTTTCTCTCTTAATACTCCCCATTGCAATAATACTACTTGCTACAAGCCCAAACGGAATAATGAGGTCTTCATCTGCAAAAACCCTTCCATGCACTACACAAGGATTTGCAAAAACTATAGTACCTGAGAATTCAATATTCCCTCTAACTTCCCTTTCGTTTATTAATTTTAATTTTAACACAAAACTTCTTTGACCTGGAGATATAAATACATTTGGATCTCTTTAAAAACAATTCCTTTAACTTTTACCATGCTGTTTCTTCATCCACTTTAGAATATCCTCTATTTGATCATTATCTGTAACGTAAAAAACACGAGGGTCTTTCTTAAAACGCTTGTACACTTCACACGCCACCCAACAATACTCGATATCCTCCTCCCGCCATTTTTTCCCACTCTCTGACCAGCGCTTTTCCAGGCGCTGTCGGACCACTTCGAACGGGGGATTCAAGACGATGGCCAAGGGCTGGTGCAGATGAACCGGAAAGGCCTGCTTGGCAAAGCGCACTACACGATCCCGCTCCACATGGGAAATCCATTTCAACCGCTCATACACCTCTGCATAAGCGTCCACATCATACATGCAACGATTCCCCAAGATCATTTTCTGTGGAAATGAACGGGCCAATTCCCCCGTTTCAAAATTCTCAATCGCTCGCTGACAAACCTTCAATATACTCCGGGTGGAGGGTTCGGTATGCAACTTAGGAGTTGACGTCAACAACTCAGCTACCACTGCATGATTTGACAAGCGACTTGCTAAAACTGTCTTTCCAGCTCCATGCGGACCTGACAGAAAAAATAGATTATCCAACATCATTACCCGACACAACGAATGGTTTGAGTGAAGGCACTGAATACAACGACCCTGATTTCCCCGAACACACAAAGTCATACTTACGTTCCCAAGAAGGAATTAACTTCAACCTCCAACCCCCTTCCAAAGGCGTATTCTGATGCACCAAAGCGATGTAACGAGCCAACTCCGTCAAACTCAAAACCATCTGCTCCTCATTTGCTTCTAGGAAGTCTACAAACCCCGGAACAAACCCTGCGTATTCCAACTCCAACTGCCGCTGCATGGGCCTTCCTTCCAAGTGAGACTGGTTGTAGGTCAATGAGAAAATCCTTCCAAACACGGTATCTAAGATATACGCATCTGCTTTTTCTTTACGAATGCACCCCTGATACGCTGCGCCTTTTGCGCATACAGACGCTACCTTAGATAATACTTCTTTCAAACTCGCCTTATAGCGAACCTCGGAGCGCTTCATTACCCAACTCTCCCATTCAACCCCCACATTCAAGGGAATGGGCGGACTTTTTTCTTTCAGGTACTGTCCTTCTGCTCGCTCAATCACTACCAACGCTTCTTCGTCTTTCGAGCCAAAGAAATGATTGGTGCTTTCTGAAAAAAGCTGAAGATTGTCCTTCAAAAAACGCGACGGATGAGCAATGGGTAATTCAAAAGCCTCAAAGGTCTTTTGCATGGAAGGCTCTACTCCTTCCATATCCTGCGGAGGCACCAATGCCACATTAAACTTTATTTCATACTCAAACTCAGAGAATTCCTTCGGAGGCCGACCGCACTCATGGTGGTTCAATAAAGACTGGATAAACCCTGCTGTTTTTGACGCCAATGCCATCTTATACGCCAAAAAAAGATCCCCCCGATCACCCCGGTTAAAGAACGTCGCTACTAAGTTCTTAATGGGGTCTTTCCATTCAGACACTGAAGATTTTGCGTACGGATTGCCATAATAACCACCCATGAATCCACCCCCCCATGATGTATTTCATCAAAAAGTATATATACATGTATAATATAAGGTTATTATTGTACAATAAATAGGCAGAGTGTTGTATATGTTAGAAAAGACTACCATCACCCAAATCTTAGACTTTGTACGGGTCAAACCACGAACCATCCAAGAAATTGCCCACCTTCTTGACAAAAACTGGCGAACCGCCGACCGATATGTAGAACAAATTAGCCGGGAGGGTGGACAAATCTCCACGAGAACCTTTCGTTCCGGCAGCCCTGGAGCCCTTAAAATTGCCTTCTGGAACGCCCTCGAACCTGGCAAAGGCAGCGCCTACCAAGAACGCCTCCTACACGCCATCCTTGCCGGAAAAACCAAAGAACACTTCTCCCCTTTTGATATTTACCAGTTTGTACCCGAAGACAAACGCGAAGCCTATTTGGATGAAACGGAATTCTCCCTGCGCCCTGAAACCCGCTTCGACTACGTCCTTGAACAAATCCAAACCCAATTCTTGATGTTCTCCGGCAACCTTTCCTGGATGGAACTCGGCCAAAACATGAACCGCATCCTAGACGAACTCATCCAACGAAAAGTCAAGATCCACATCCTAACCCGCGTCGATGTCACCTCCCAAAAAAACACGGAAGCGGCTCTTGCCTTTAATCAACGAGCTGGCTGGGATGCCATCCACATCCGCCACTGCGAACAACCCCTCCGAAGCGTCATTGTCGACGACAAACTTGTTACGTTCAAAGAAGTCCTCTACCCTGACCAATACCGAGAACTCAAGAAACCTACGTTCCTTTTCTACCGCATCCGAGACCCTGAATGGATCCAATGGCTGCAGAAGATTTTTTGGCACCTGTGGAATCAGAGCATTGATGCTGAAATGCGATTGGAAGCATTGAAGACGCTGCAGAAAACGAAGTGAATGGTTGAATTGTGTTTTCGAAACTCTCGAAAACCTTCCGGAAAATCCAAGCGAATATTTATTAAGGAGTTCATCTATACGTGTATTATGCCAAAGAAAACAGGGGTGGAAGACGATGAATTAGACACTTCCTTCCTGGAATCGGAAGAATATGCCTGTGGGTGCCGAGAAACCTTTAAAAAAACATACGGAATGGTCAAAGGATGGAAAATGACTGGGCAAAAGATGAAAGACTGGATCAGGAAAGGATCTAATGAATGAGGTCTATTTTTTCGACGCTTATGCATTGATTGAAATTCTCAAACAAAATCCAGTGTATAAGCCTTTTGCTAATATCAAGTTTGTCACTACAAGGCTTAACCTGTTTGAAGTCTACCATAAACTACTAACTGATCATGGCAAAGAAACCGCTGATCCTTTTCTAGAAAATTATTACCCTTATGCCAGACCATTAGACCGAAAAACGCTTCGAGCTGCTGCCCACCTCAAACTTCGAAAGAAAAAACTTACTGTGAATGACTGTATTGGTTACGCCCTTGCTCAGCGCCTTAGCATTCCCTTCCTAACTGGAGACTCTACTTTTCAAGGCATGGAAGGAGTGGAATACGTAAAATAATAGGGTAAAGTCAAGTCGGGTGTGCTGAGTTGAAGTGGTAGAACCATAGGGCGAAA
>CAYOJS010000024.1:10748-12106 GCA_964404345.1 uncultured Methanosarcinales archaeon | reverse complement strand
TTTAAAAACAACCTATATACTACAGAAGTGAGAACTAATTTCGGAATTATACAGTCGTAAGCCATATAAAGCCAACCCCACCCTTCAGCCTTATGAAACTCGAAGTCACCAATGGCTTAAAGAAGCTTCAATCTCACTGCAAAGGAGCCCATATTGATGAGGCAAACCTTTTATTCAGCTTACCTTCCAAAAAAACCCTTCTCTTGAGCCCCTCTGAAAAGGCCGATGTTCAGCTTACGGATGCTCGACTTCCCCCCAATATGACTCTTACGTTTCTCGTAAAAGACAAAAAAACATATCTCAAGATCAACGTTCTACCTATAGACATCATCCGCCCCTACCCTGAAAGCCTTAGCTTAAAACCCAACGAAAACTACGAGCTACGAAAAGGAGACATTGTTGAAATCTTTCACCAAGCCTATATCTTACGAATTCTCCAACTTTAAACAAAAACTATATAAACCATTGCCCTCGAAAGCGAACTATGTTCTGCCCTAAATGTGGAAGCCTTCTACGACCCAAGAAAGAAAAAGGCAAGAAAGTACTCTACTGCACCTGCGGCTATACGAAGAAAGACGCTGAACCCACGGAAATCAAAGAAACCATGGAAGAGCCTGTCAAGGAAGTGGAAGTGGTATCGGAAGATGACCAAACTCTGCCTGAGACTGAAGCTGCATGCCCCAAGTGCAAAAACCACAAAGCCTTCTACTGGATGCAGCAAACAAGAGCTGGGGATGAACCGGAAACACGATTCTTACGATGCACCCAATGCAAACATACATGGCGCGAATATAAATGAGATGAAAATCGTCGGTTGGAATGGTTATACTATGCTCTCTGAGTTTCGTTATATCGTGAACTACCTATATGCCACTATCCTAATTGGAGTGCTCACCTTCCTAGTCTTATACATCTTATCCAAAAAGGGAAAAATCAAACTGCCACTTTACACTACCGTATTATTATCCCTTCTTGTTACTATCCTCCTCTTTTTCGCCCTTGTCTACCTTTTTCCGTATCATGTCATCGTCTAGGATTAAGAAAGGCCCAGGCCCTGCGACAAACTTTAGGAGATGTAGAGCAGGAGCCCAGGCAGAATGGCACGTCTGCCTTGATATGTCAAGAGACCCTGATTTGGATTATAAAGAATGGGTGTAGGGAAAACTACGAATGGCGCTGATGAAACCCACAGAAACGAATCCGTTTCTGAGGTTCCATAAACTATGGAACCACCACCTTTTTAAATAGCCTTGAGCTACACCGTCGTATGGCGCGTAAGCCCAAGAAAGGCGCCGAGCTGCAGGGAGAGCCTTCCCCTGAACAAGAGGAAGCCCCGAATAGCACGCCCGGCGAACTGG